>CAKTKF010000083.1 GCA_934569215.1 uncultured Oscillospiraceae bacterium | reverse complement strand
GGCGTCAAGGCGGGCGGCATCATCGCAATGGATGGCCCGTGCTTCGAGTTCGTCGGCTATGAGAATTTTGACCATTACCCCGACGCAATCCAGACGGCAAAGGATCAGCAGTTCGTCATTGCCCTGGATGCCCTTGTGGCAACTGAGATTTGAGGTGAACCGTTATGCGGACAATCGAATGGAATTTTGAGAAGAAGTGTATCCAGGCCGTAGATCAGACCAAGATCCCCTATTCCTACGAGATCATGGATATCAACACCGTAGACGAGGCGATCGACGCCATTTACGCCCTTGCCGTCCGTGGCGCGCCCGCCATCGGCACCTGCGGCGCGATGGCGCTTGCCCTCTACTGCAAGAATCTGCCCGTGCAGACCGCCGAAGCGTTTTACGCAGGGCTGGACAGCGAGGCGGCAAGGATCGTCGCCACCCGCCCCACCGCAGTCAACCTCAAGTGGGCAGTGGAGAAGAGCGTCAGCGAGATCAAAGCGGCGAATTTTGACAATACCGAGGACATTTTCAACAAGCTTGTCAGCATCGCCAACGGCATTGCCGACAAGGAGGTGGAGAATGCAAAGCGCATCGGGGAGTTCGGCGCGACGCTGATCCCCGAAACGGGCGCTAATATCCATACCCACTGCTCCACAGGCCCCCTCTGTACCGTGGACTACGGCCTGGGCATGGGCGTTGTGTATACGGCGATGAAGCAGGGCAAGCCCGTACATGTCTATACCGACGAGACAAGACCCCGTATGCAGGGTACAAAAATCAACACCTTTGACCTCAAGCGCATGGGCGTGCCTTATACGCTTATCTGCGACGACACCTCTGCGCTGCTGATGAAGCTGGGCAAGATCGACATGGTGTTCATCTCCGCCGACCGCGTTGTGGGCAACGGCGATGTGGCGGCAAAGATCGGCGTCTACGGCATTGCCATCTGCGCCAAGGAGCATGGTATCCCGGTGTACTGCTTCGCGCCTACCTCGACCATCGACTATAACCTCAAGAGCGGCGACGACATCAAGCTTGAGCAGAGACCCGCCGACGAGGTGCTTAACATCTGCGGTACATACGTCGCGCCCCCGGATACCCCTGTTCTTAACTACGCGTTTGACGTCACTCCGGCAAAATACTGGACGGCGATCATCACCGAAAAGGGTATTGCATACCCGCCCTTCAGCGAGTCGCTGCTCAAGTTTAAGGACTAAGTATGGAATACGGCAAAGATCTGCTTGCGGCGCTGGCGGTTATTTTCAATTGCCTGCCGAGCGCGATGCTCGCCCTCTCCATGGGGTTTTCCGTGCTTGCCACCGCAATCGGGTTTGCGCTGGGGGCGTTCGGGCTGGCGGCATCCGGGCAGGTCGCGGTGTTCTCGTTCCAGCCGGAGACGCTGCTTCTCCTTTCGAGGCTTTCTACGGACAGAAATGAGCGGCTGACCATTACGGTTTGCTCCTCCGCAGTTGTGCTTCTCCTGGGCGTCACCGGTATGCTCGGACGCATTGTGGCCTTCATCGGCGACGGAGCAATCTATTCGCTTCTCGCCGGTATGGGCATCATGGTCTGCAAAGTCGCGGTGGATATGCTGGGCGATGACAAAAAGACGGGGCTGGCATCCATTGTCTCCGCCGTTATCATGTACTGGCTGACCGCGGATCTGGTGTATACCGTCGCTGTGAGCTGCATTGTCTCCGTTGTGCTGTTTCAGTTCGTGTTCAAGGGCGGACATGCCGACGCGCCGACCCAGGCTGCGCCCAAGCTCCGATTGCTCAGGCCGCGCTTTAACGTCAGGGTGGTCAAGGGGGTATTCTCCCTTACCGCCATGCAGCTTGCGTCCATTATTGCGTACAGTACCGTTAACAATGCCCTTGCCGGGATCAGCGGCGGCCTTGACAGCGTTTCCACGATCCTCGGAGTTTCGGGGCTTGTAAGCGGAATGATGAGCGGCTCCCCCCTTGCGCCGGTCATCAGCGCCACGGCAAGCGCGCCCCACCCGGTGCTGTCCGGCGTGATATTCATGCTGCTCATGGCGGCAATGCTTGTGTTTCGTGTCCTGCCCAAGCTTTTCCGGTTTATTCCGAAGCAGGCGATCTGCGGCTTCCTGTTTGTACTTGGCGCGCTGGTGATTTTTCCGGGCAATGCCAAGGCAGCCGTGGAGCTGTCCGCGCTGGCGGGCGGGCTGGCCATCTGCGTGTCGGCATTTGCAGACCCGTTTTTGGGCATTGTAGTGGGAACGCTTGCGTATCGGCTTGCCGCACTTATGTGAAAGGCGCGTAACTTCGCAGTCGCCGAGTATGGAAAAGAATATTGTAAAGCCACCGGTATCCGGTGGCTTTACGTCTGCCCGGAAATATTGACAAGCTTCCCGCTTCCCTGTATGATGTCATTAAGGTTATTCGGACAGACGATATGTCAGAGACACTGGCGGATTTCCGGGGATACCTGCGCTGTCTGCCCGGGGCAAAGGAAGCGGGCGTGATCTTCGGCACCGGCACATGGGACAAGGGCGACGTATACCGCCACCCCTCACGGAAACAGGCTTACGAAATGGGAAGGAGTATTTGACATGGCAGCATTGATCGCATATTACTCCCGGGCGGGAGAAAACTATTTTGGCGGCGCTTACCGCCGCATCTCCGTCGGCAACACGGAAAAGGCGGCGCGGATGCTGGCCGATCTGACCGGCGGCGAGCTTTACAAGATCGAACAGACGCAGCCCTATTCCGAAGACTATCAAACCTGCATTGCCCAGGCCAAGGCTGATTTGCAGAAAAAAGGTGCGTCCGGAGGTCCTGAATTTGCCTGACTATTTGAACGCCTATGATGAAATTTACCTGGGCTATCCCAACTACTGGGGGACAATGCCCATGGCCGTCTATATGTTTCTGGAACACTACGACCTCGCCGGCAAGACCATTCACCCCTTCTGCACCCACGAGGGCAGCGGCCTTTCCGGGACGGTGGGGGACATCCAAAAAGCCGCGCCGGGAGCGACGGTCACAGCGGGGCTTGCCATCCGCGGAAGCAGCGTAGACAGCGGGAAAGCCGCGCTTGCAAAATGGGTTCAGGAGGTGCGCTGAATGGATTGCGAGGAAATTCGGGTCGATCTGCGTGCCGTTCCCCACAGCGCCCAAAGGCAGCGATCGGCGCAGCTGCTGTTCCGGCTGAACCACACGCTGCCTTTTTCGGAAGAACATAACGCCCTTTTACAGGAGTTGCTGGGCGGCAATCTGGGTGCAGGCAGCACCATCGCGCCGCCGCTGAACGGTGCGGCGCTGGACATGCTGAAAATCGGCGAGGGCGTTTTCGTCAATTCCAATCTGCTGGCCATGGCCCGGGGCGGCATCACCATCGGGAACCATGCCCGCATTGCCGCGAATGTCCAGCTCCTTTCCAACAATCACAACCCCTATGATTTGGACGTTCTGCTCTGCAAGAGCGTTGAGATCGGGGATTATGCGTGGCTCGGCGCGGGGGTAACAGTCCTGCCCGGCGTGCGTATTGGGCGTCATGCCGTGATCGGGGCTGCTTCCGTCGTCACGAAAGACGTGCCGGACTACGCCGTAGCCGTCGGCAATCCGGCCAGAGTCATCAAAATGCTGGACAAAGAAAAATGCAAGGAGAATGAAGTATGAAAAAACTGCTGACCGTATATTATTCCTGGTCAAACGGCAACACGGAGCGGATCGCAAAGAAGCTCCAGAGCGTTGTGGGCGGCGACCTTCTGAAAATCGACACCGCCGTGCCGTACTCCGGAAGCTATGACGATGTGGTGGAACAGGGACAGCGGGAGGTCGATCAGGGCTACGAGCCGGAGTTGAAACCGGTAAGCGTGAATATCGCCGACTATGATGTGATCGCCGTCGGCACGCCGACCTGGTGGTACACAATGGCGCCCGCCGTCAAGACGTTTCTGCACCGCAATGACTTTGCCGGAAAGACCGTCGTGCCGTTCATGACCAACGGCGGCTGGCCGGGACATGTCATCAAGGACATGAAAAACGCCTGCCAAGGCGCAACTATCGCTTGTGAAATGCGGGTGAAATTTGATTCCGACGGCGGCGACCGTCTGGAAACGCCGGAAACCAAAATCGAAGCCTGGGCGCAGAGCGTCAAGGGACTGCTGTAAGGGTAAAGTACCATCTTCTCATTGCTTCGCACCCGACGCCCCCGACAGACTGTAGGATAAGGTCTTGAGGCTGGCACCGTTTGAGCAACTTATAAATACGCAAGGAAACCTCTTGCAAATACTCCGGAACCATAGTATTATGAACTACGGTTCCGGAGCATTTGTGTTTCGGAGGATGATCATTACTTTTCCATTACTGGAAAAGTAATGACTGCATAGTTTAGAGACTTCTGGGCGAGAGGGCGCGCAGGATATCTTCAAGGGTTTCGACCCGAAAAAGAAAGAAAAGAGGACACACTATGAGCAACACGGCAAAGAAACGCTGGGGCGACCGGAAAGACGCCCGCTGGATCCGCGATATGGACTCGCTCCATGTCATTCTGCCCCATCTGATGAACCACCGCACGGATGCCGAGGTCTACGTCAACATGGAATTCGACGTGACAGAGGCGCTTCACTACATCGCACGGAAGAACGAGGGCGAGGAAGAATACCGCGCCACGCTTTTCCACTGCATCCTGATGGCCGTCGCCAAGACGGTGTATCTTCGGCCGCAGCTCAACTGCTTCATTTCCGGCCGCCGTTTTTACCAGCGCGACGAGATCACCCTTGGCTTCGTAGCCAAGAAACGCTTCGAGGATCACAGCGAGGAATCCCTGATGGTCATCCCCGCGCCGGAGGACTGGACGCTCACCCAGGTGACGCACCGGGTCGTCGGCAAGGTTCATAAGGCTCGCACGGAAAAGAACGACGGTGTGAACGGCGCGATGGACATACTCAAAAAGCTTCCCCGTCCGATTCTGGCGTTTGTCATCTGGATCATCAAGACGCTGGACTTCTTCGGCAAGGTACCCGACTTCCTGCGGCAGGATGACCCGAACTTTGCCACCGTCTTCCTCACCAATCTCGGCAGCATCAAATGTCCCAGCGTCTATCATCATCTCAATAACTACGGCTCTAACTCCATCATGGCGGCCATCGGCACCATCCGTAAGAGCGAGAAGATCGCCGGGGATGGCAGCCGCGAGGTGCGGGATGTGGTGGACATCGGTTTTACCCTGGACGAGCGCATTGCGGACGGCTTCTACTTTGCCCGCTCGCTGAAGATCATACAGCATCTGCTTACGCACCCCGAATTGCTCGAACTGCCACTCAGTCAGGCGGTAACCTGTGACTGAGATTGCTGTCAGCGGCATATCGGAGATGTGCCGCTGCATTCTGATGCTTCTCTCGGGGCGAATGGCAAAGATGGTAGAAGACACTGCTTCCGGAAACTTGAATTGACGGATGCAGGCCACGAGTATTGGCATATTGGGACAGCCCCTTCTGCCAAAATATAAGCCCGGACACGGAGCGGTTGTATCGCTCGTGTCCGGGCTGTGTCTTTTATCCGGTTTGCCCGTCAGCTCTCCTGGAGCTGCTGCCTGCGGAACTGGAGGGTATAGAGCTGGTAGTAGCGGCCCTTCAGGTGTAAAAGCTCCTGATGGGTACCCTGCTCCATGATCTCCCCGTGGGACAGCAGAATAATGTTGTCCGCGTGCTGGATGGTGCTTAAGCGGTGGGCCACGATCAGCATGGTGCCGATGTTCTTCATCTTTTCCAAGGAGTCCTGAATGAGGATTTCCGTCTCCGTGTCGATGTTGGCGGTGGCCTCGTCCAGGATCATGACGGAGGGCTTGTGCAGAATGGTCCGGGCGAAGCTCAGCAGCTGACGCTGGCCTGCGGAGAAGTTGTTGCCCTGCTCCCGGACGGTCTCGTCCAGGCCGCCCTCCAGCTTCTTGATGAAGCCGTCAGCGTTGACGTACCGGCAGGCCTGCCAGACGTCCTCATCCGTCACATTGTCGGAGCGGAGGACGATGTTGCTGCGGATGTCCCCCGCGAACAGGAACACATCCTGGAGCATCTGGCCGAAGTGGCTGCGCAGAGAGGCAAT
>CAKTKF010000082.1 GCA_934569215.1 uncultured Oscillospiraceae bacterium | reverse complement strand
TCCGGCGGCAACCAGGACTTCTTCCTCAACGCCCTGGGATATCTGTGTCAGGCGGAGCAAAGCAGCCTGTCCATCCACGCAAAGTCCCTGAGCAGCGACACGCTGACTATGGACAGCGCCACGGTATCTGTCCTCACCGCAGCGGTGGTAGGCGTGATCCCCGCAGCGGTCATCACCCTGGGCATCGCCATCTGGATAAGGAGGAAGCGGAGATGAAAAACGGAAAAAAGCTGCTGCTTCTGCTGCTGGTGCTGGCAGCGCTGGTGGGCGCCACCGCGATAGCGGGAACCATCGGCAAAAATGCCGCCGGTCAGGAGGACGAAACGCAGACGGTGTTTTCGCTGAACCCGGAAAACGTGACGAATCTCGGCTGGGATTACAGCGAGAAGGTCTCCTTCACCGCCGGGGAAGACGGCTGGGTGTGCGACCAGGACGCGGCATTCCCCCTGGATGAAACGTACCTGGACAAGATGCTGGAAGCCCTTACGGACATAGAATCCACCAAAACCATCGAAAATCCGGAGAATCTCGACCAATACGGTCTGGAAATCCCCGTGTGCGTAATCACGGTGGAGGACGGCCGGAGCCACACCCTCTCCATCGGACTGGAAACCGCCGTGGGCGGCCAGCGGTACTTTTCCAACGGCGACGGAAATGTCTATCTGGTGGACAGCGACATCATCGAGAATTTCCAATACGGATTGTATGACGTCCTGAAGCACCAGATCCTGCCGGAAGTCGCCCAGCTCACCGGCATTCAGGTGGAGCTTCCGGGCGGCGGCTATGAAATTACCCGCGAGGAAAATAGCGGCCTTGCCTACTCCGACGATTACATCTGGTTCATGGACGGCAAGGCGCTGGATAACGACCTGACCCAGACGCTTCTGGACATGGTGACGAACCTGAACCTGAGCGAGTGCGTGGACTACAACGCATCCGACCTATCCCAATACGGTCTGGACGCCCCGGCGGTGAAGGTCACCGTCATGGACGGCGGCAAGGCGGCCTATACGCTGGAGATCAGCGCCTCAGAGAACGGCGAGTGCTATGTGCGCCTGAGTGACTCTAAAATGATCTATCAGCGGGACGCCACCCTCAGCGACACCCTGCGCTACACCACCTACGCCGATTTGCAGCCCGACGACGTGATCCTGATGGACTGGGACACGGTGCAGAGTGTTGCCGTCACGGTGGACGGCGAAGAGTACGTGCTGACGAGAACCACCGAAGAGAAGACGGACGACGAAGGCACCGTCACGGAGGAAACGGTCTGGAAGCTGGATGGGCAGGAAGTGAAGTTTGCTTCCGTCCTGAGCAGCCTGTCGGGCATGGCCTCCAGCGGCTACGCCACCGGCATCACCCCGGAGGGAGAGCCGGAGATCACCTTCCGCTTTTTCAGAGACCGGGAGAATTTCTCCGAAGTGACCCTGTGCTTCTACGCCTACAATTCCACCTCCTGCCTGGTAACGCTGGACGGCGCGTCCACCGTCACCGTCAAGCGGGAGTCTGCGGCGGAGCTTGTCTCGTCGGTTAAAAATATCCTGAAGTAAAAAAGAAGCCGGGAACAGGGCTTTGCCCTGTTCCCGGCTTCCGTCTTGCATATTGAATGGAACCGTGATAGAATATCCGAATAGCCATTTACAGAAAGAGGTCAGGCAAAATGAATCGCATCGTCACCATGGTACTGAAAAATCTTCCGATCGTTCCCGGCGCGTGGCAGAAGCTCTGCCGTTACGCAAAGCACCCCGAAAAGTACTCCGAAGAGGAAATGTACCGGCATATCCAGTACATTCTGAAACGGGCGGTAAGGGGCGGCAACATCGATTTGCAGGTATCGGGAACGGAGAATATCCCCAAAGAGGGCGGGTTCATGCTTTACGCCAACCATCAGGGTATGTTCGATGTCCTGGCCGTGGCGGCGACCTGTGATACCCCCGTGGGCGCGGTGCTGAAAAAGGAGCTGTACGACATTCCCTTTCTCCATCAGGTGGCCATCTGCACCAAGTCCTTTCCCATGGACAGGGAGGATGTGCGCCAGTCCCTGACGGTGATTCAGAGCGTCATCCGGGAGGTAAAGGCGGGGCGGAATTATCTGATCTTCCCGGAGGGAACCCGCAGCCGGGACGGCAACCAAATGGGACAATTCCACAGCGGCAGCTTCCGCTGCGCCACCAAGAGCAAATGCCCCATCGTCCCCGTGGCGCTGGTGGACAGCTTCAAGGTTCTGGATCAGAAGGGCAGCAAGCCTGTCGCCGTCCAGATTCACTACCTTAAACCCATTTGCTGGGAGGAATATAAGGATTTGAAAACCACGGAGCTGGCCGCGCTGGTGAAGGAGCGCATCGCCCAGGCCATCGAAGCCCATACCGGGACGGAAGCATAGGGAAGCTCTGATTAAATCGGCAAGAACTGTGAGCGAGAGATTTTTCGACCAATCGAGGTATCGGAAACGGAGGAATACTGTATGTATTTCCCGTTTTCGATACCGAAGAGTGGGCGGAAAAGATCCACTCACAGTCGCAGACGATTTATTCAGATATTCCATAGGCTTACGCTATGCGGGAAGCTTTCGGTAGCAGCGGAAGAAGTACCAGTTTTCAAAGGCGGCGGTGATCGCCCAGGAGAAAATATAAACGAGGTACAGCGACGGAATGGTCTTGAACCAGGCAAATATGGTCAGAACCCAGAGGATCCGGAAAATACAGGAGCCGGAAATCACAATAACCATGGGAACCAGGCTCTTTCCCAGCCCCCGGCAGGCGGCGATGGCATTGTCCATGAAGGCGGAGACGCAGTAGGAAAAGCCCATAATGGTCAGCCGCTTCATGCCCGCCTCGATGACGGCGGCGTCGGTGGTGAACAGCGTCAGGAACGCGGGGCCGAAGGCCACCAAAGAGAAGCCCAGAATGGCGCCCGCGCCGAAGGAATACCCCAGGCAGATCAGGTAGCTGCGCAGAATCTCCCTGCGCCGTCCGGCACCGTAGTTCAGGCCGATAAAGCTGCTGCACGTGGTGTAGAAGGCTGCCATGACGTCGTAAACCAGGCCGTCGGAATTGGCGGCGGCGGAATTGCCTGCCACCATAATGGTGTCAAAGCTGTTGACGCCTGCCTGAATGAACATATTGGCAATGTAGAAGATGGCGTTTTGCAGCCCCGCGGGAATGCCCAGCGTCAGAATTTCCCGGCAATTTTTCCGGTGCAGGCGCAATAGCTTGGGGGAGAGGCTGTAAGTTTCCCGGCTCCGGAACAGCGCGGCCGTGAGAAAAATAGCGGAGAGGTACTGGGATATGATGCTGGCGAGGGCCACACCGGCCACGTCCAGCTTGCACACAATGACAAACACCAGATTCAGCACCACATTGACGATGCCGGAAAACAGAAGGTAGTACAGCGGCTTTTTGGTGTTGCCGATGGCGCTGTACACGGCGTTTCCGAAGTTATACAGGGCGAGGGCGGGCATACCGCAGAAGTAGATCTGCATGTAAAGCGTGGCCTTGTCCAGCAGCTCCGGCTTGGTGTTCAGCAGCCGCAGCAGCGGCCGGGAGCCGAAGAAACCGAAAATCAGCAGCAAAATGCCGCAGATCAGGCAGAGGATGGCCGAGGAATGGACAGTCCTTTGCAGCTCCTGCTGATCCCTGGCGCCGTAGTACCGGGCGACCAGCGCGTTGATGCCGCCGCCGACACCGATGAGAATGCCGGTAAACAGCGTTACGGCGGTGGAGGTGGAGCCGACGGCTGCCATGGACAGTGAGCCGGCAAACCGGCCGATGACGGCGATATCCGCCATATTAAACAGAACCTGGAGCACATTGGAAGCGATCAGCGGCAAGCTGAAAAGCAGAATTTGCCGGGGAAGCCGCTCCGACGCGCCGGGGGCGGTTTTCAATTTCATGGAATTCACCTTTCTATGTAAAGCAAACAGTATTCCCCATTCTTTTCGGGGAAAGCGGAGCCATTGTAGCACATCCCGGGGATGAATGCAATGCTCCCGGGCGTCTTTTGAAAAAAGAAAATTTCCTGCAAAAAATTGTTGCTTTTCCACAGAACAGGGATTATAATTTCAGCGAAAACGTTGATTTTCCGAGGGCTTCCTCCAAAGGATCGACGCATTTTTCAGGGACATATTGAAGCAAGGAGCCAAAGGGAATGAAAAGATATGCAGGTGTACTGCTGCCCGTTACCAGTCTGCCGTCCAGATACGGCATCGGCTGTTTTGACCAGGCGGCCTATGATTTCGTGGACTGGCTGCAAAAGGCCGGCCAGCGCTATTGGCAGATTCTGCCTCTGGGGGCTACCAGCCATGGCAGCTCCGACGATTCTCCCTACCAGGCCTATTCCGCCTTCGCCGGGAATCCCTACCTCATCAGCCTGGACGCGCTGGTGGAGGAGGGCGTGCTGACCCGGGAGGAATGCGACGGCGTGAGCTTCGGGGAAACGGCTGCCAAGGTGGACTTTGACAAGCTCCATGAACACCGCTTTGCCCTGCTGCACAAGGCTTATGAGCGCAGCGGCATCAGCGCTAATCCGGACTATCAGAACTTCATCCGGGACAACGGTTGGTGGCTGAACGACTACGCCCTGTTCATGGCGCTGAAGGACTACTTCCATGACCAGCCCTTCCGCGCCTGGCCGGAGGACATCCGGATGCACTGGGGCTATGCGCTGGAATATTACAACCGGGAGCTGTACTTCGGCGTGGAATTTCAGAAGTACATGCAGTTCAAATTCAACCAGCAGTGGAGCCGCCTGAAGGCCTATGCCAACGCCAAGCACATCCGGATCGTGGGCGACATCCCCATTTACGTATCCCCCGACGGCGCGGACGTCTGGGCGCATCCCGAGCTGTTCCAGCTGGACGCACACAACGCCCCCACCGCCATTGCGGGCTGCCCGCCGGATGCCTTTGCCGAGGACGGCCAGGTCTGGGGAAACCCCCTGTACAACTGGAATTACCACCGCGGCACGGACTTTGCCTGGTGGGTCAGCCGCATGTGGTACAGCTTTAAGCTCTACGACGTGGTGCGCATTGACCATTTCCGGGGCTTTGACGAATATTTCTCCATCCCTGCGGACGCCAAGACCGCCAAGGACGGGCATTGGGAGAAGGGTCCCGGCATGGAACTGTTCCATTCCATCCGCCGCCACTTGGGGAACGTCAGCGTCATCGCGGAAGACCTGGGGCTTATGACCGACGGCGTCCGCGCCCTGGTGCGGGACAGCGGCTACCCCAATATGAAGGTGCTGCAATTCGCCGTTGACCCGGCGGACGTAGGCGGCGCGAACGACTATTGGCCGCATAATTACAACGCCAACTGCGTGGTCTACACCGGCACCCATGACAACGAGACGCTGGCCGGCTGGTATGCGGGTCTCAGCACCGAAGCAAAGACGCAGGTTCGGAACTATCTGAGCGACTACTTTACCCCGGACGACCAGATGTACAAGGTTCTCATCAATCTTGCCATGACCGCAGTGGCGAAGGACTGCATCATCCCCATTCAGGATTATCTGGGGCTGGGCAACGAGGCACGGATAAACCAGCCCGGCACCGTCGGCTTTAACTGGCGCTGGCGTTTGACACCGGGTCAGGTCACCGACGCTCTTGCCCAGGAGCTTCTGGCAATGGCAAAGCGCACCGGCCGCGCCAACTGGGACACCCTTCCCAAGAAGAAGGATACCGATGCGGACAAAGCGGAAAAATAACGAAAATGTGCCTCAGCTGAGTTTTCAGCTGAGGCACATTTGGCGACGCGGGTCTATAAGCCGGGTTCTGTCTTGACAGCCATCTATCTAGCCCCGGGATTGCTCCCGGGGTCAAGCCGCCTCCTCGGAACGGTCGGGCAGACCATGCGTTCCTCCACGGCGTTGCTCCGGATAGAGTTTACATCGTAAAACCTGTGTTTCCACAGGCCGGGTGGGCTCTTACCCCACCTTTTCACCCTTACAGTCTGCGACCTTAAGGACGCAGAACGCGGTATCTCTCTGTTGCACTTGTCCTGAGATCACTCTCGGCGGGCGTTACCCGTTATCCTTGCCCTATGGAGCCCGGACTTTCCTCATCCGCT
>CAKTKF010000081.1 GCA_934569215.1 uncultured Oscillospiraceae bacterium | reverse complement strand
GCCCACGACCTTTCGGTGGTTCGCTTCATCTGCGACCGGATCGCCGTCATTCACAAGGGCAAGATCGTGGAGCTGGCGGAGAGTGAGGAGCTGTTCGCCCATCCCCTGCACCCCTACACCCGGGCGCTGCTGTCCGCCATCCCCCAGCCCGACCCCATTGCGGAGCGGCAAAAGAAGCTCATCGTCTACGACCCCGGCTGCCATCACTACAGCGAGACGAATCAGCCGGACTGGTGCGAGATCGTCCCCGGCCACTTTGTCCTGGCAAGTGAGCCTGAGCTGGAAGAATACCGCAAACAGTTTTGACACTCTGCAGGCAGAACACGTTTCCGTGTTCTGCTTGCGCCATATTTCTTTTCGAGGTGCCTGCCATGATCCATCCAAAGCCCCTTTTTCCCGGCGCCAGAGTGGCGCTGGTCGCCCCCGCCTCCGCCGTGCCGGAGGAAAAACTCCCAGGCGCTCTTGACCTTGTCCGTCAGCTGGGCATGGAGCCGGTGCTGTACCCCTCCTGCTATTTTGCCAACCGGGACGGCTATCTGGCCGCAACAGACGTCCAGCGGGCGGAGGACGTCAACCGCGCCTTCGGTGACGAAACCATCGACGGCGTGTGGTGCATCCGCGGCGGCTACGGCGGCCACCGCATTCTCCCCCTGCTGGACGCGGACGCTATCCGGAAGAATCCCAAGTGGTTCGGCGGCTATTCCGACGTCACCGCCCTGCACCTGTTTCTGAATCAGGTCTGCAATCTCGCCACCTTCCACTGCACCATGCCCTCTACCGAGCCGCACCCGAACGCATACACCCTCGGGTATCTCAAAAAAGCTCTGTTCGGCGGTCTGGACGGCGTAATTTCCAATCCGGAAGGCCAGAGCATCCGCACTCTGGTTCCGGGTGAGGCAGAGGGCGTCCTCTGCGGCGGCAATCTGTCCCTGCTGGCTGCGTCTCTCGGCACCCCCTGGGAGGTTGACACCAAGGGCAAAATCCTGTTTCTGGAGGACATCGGTGAAAAAACCTACCGTCTGGACAGTATGCTCACCCAGCTTCGCAACGCCGGAAAGTTCCGGGACTGCGCCGGTATCCTTCTGGGCGCGTGGACGGACTGCGTGCCGGAAATGCCGGAGCGCACCCTGACGCTGGACGAGATCTTCACCCAACTCATCGTCCCCGCCGGCAAGCCCGCCGTCATGGATTTGGCCTGCGGCCACTGCGCCACCACCCTGGCGCTGCCCATGGGCCGCAAGTGCCGTCTGAACGCGGACGCGGGCAGCATCACATTGGAGGCGTGACCATGAACGATCTGGCTATCCGGCTGAACGCGGTCATGGACGCATTTCCCGCCAAGACCGCGCTGTACTGCGTGGACTTGACCACCGGCACCCCCATTGCCGCCATTCGGGAGAATACCCGTGTGGTCTCCGCCTCCACCATCAAGGTATCGATTTTATGCTGCGCCCTGCAGGATGTGATGGACGGGAAGCTGTCTCTTGACCAGCATCTTGCCATTGCCCCGGCAGATTTTTGCAGCGACACCGAGGTCTTTGAACCCGGCTACCGTCAGGACGGCGCTTCCCTCTGGGAAGTGCTGTACTGGATGATCGTTTCCAGCGACAATACCGCCACCAACACCGTCATTTCCCTGCTGGGTTATGACCGCGTCAACCAATATTGCCGGGCGATCGGCCTGACTCAGACTTCTCTCCAGCGGAAAATGCTGGACTTCCAGGCCATCGCCGAGGGGCGGAACAACTACACCTCCCCCGCCGACCTGTACCGGGTGTTTTCCCGGCTGTACCACGGAGAGATCCTGAATAAGCCGCTGCGGGAGGTCGCTTTCGACTTTCTCTCCCGCTGCCGCAGCACCGATGCTCTTCAACGGTACATCCCAGACGCCGTGACTGTGCTGCACAAGCCCGGCGGGCTGGATCACCTCAACCACGACGCGGGCATTTTCCTGACGGACGACCGCCCCTATTATCTGGGCATCTTCACCTGGGATGGCCCCGCCCTAGACGGTCAGCCCCAGCAAAACCGGCTCATCGGGCAGCTGTCCCGGATGATCTATGATGCCATGAAGGGAGAGAGCAAGAAATGAAAGCCATTGTAAACGCCCCCATCTGCGCCCTGCTGGCTGCCCCCACCCGGGAAAGCACACTGGAGGATGAAGCGCTGTACGGCATGGTGGTGGACATTCTGTCGGAATCGGCACCCGGCTGGTACCGCGTCCGCACCCACTACCGCTACGAGGGCATCGTCTGTGCCGATGATCTGATCATCGGCGACGCGGCCGCCGACGCCTGGGCGGCGCTGCCCAAGAAAATCGTCCGCAATAAGAATTTTTGCGACGTCCTCTCCGCCCCCAAGGTTCAGGGCTGGATCATGGCTACCCTTCCCCGGGGCGGCATTCTCTCCCCGGTGGGTCAGCCGGAAAAAGGCTGGCAGCAAGTGCATCTGGCGGACGGACGGACGGGCTTCGTTCCGGAAAGCATTCTCGGCGAGTACCACGCCGCGCCCCTGTCTCAGGACGAGGAAACCCTTCGTCGGGCGCTGGTGGACGCCGCCATGCTCTATCGGGGTACCCACTACCGCTGGGGCGGCAAGTCCCCCATGGGTATTGACTGCTCCGGTCTGGTGTCCATGGCCTATATGCTCTGCGGCGTTCTCATTTACCGGGACGCCCATATCATGGAGGGCTTCCCCATTCACGAAATTTCCCTGGAACATGTGAAACCCGGCGATCTGCTGTTCTTCCCCGGCCATGTGGCCATGTACTTAGGTCACGGCCGCTACTGCCACAGCACCGGCCGCAGCGGGGACAACGGCTTTGCCGTTAATTCCCTGAACCCCGGCGACCCCGACTATCGGGCAGACCTGAAAGATGCCATCACCCAGGTTGGCTCCTATTTTTAAGGAAAGTGAGAGAAATAAATGAAAGTATTTTTAAGCGCCGATATGGAAGGCACCTGCGGCATCGTCTCCTGGCCGGAGACGGAGCGCACCACCCCCTTTGACTACAGCCCCGCCCAGAAGCAGATGACCCGGGAGGTCGCCGCCGCCTGTCAGGGCGCGCTTTCCGCCGGTGCGGCGGAGGTTCTGGTGAAGGACGCCCACGACTCCGCCCGGAACATCGACCCCACCGGTCTCCCCCGGGGCATCCGGATGAACCGCAGCTGGTCCGGCGATCCCTTGAGCATGATGAGCGGCCTGAATCAGGAGAAATTCGACGCCGTATTTTTCACCGGCTACCACGCCTGGGCAGGCTGCCCCGGCAATCCTCTGAGCCACACCATGAACGGCCGGAACAACCATGTTTTCCTCAACGGCACACTGTGCAGTGAATTTCTCATCAACGCCTACACCGCCGGATACTACGGCGTCCCCGTGGCGCTGCTCACCGGCGACAAGGCGCTGTGCGACTTTGCCAAGACGCTGATCCCCGCCATCACCACCGTACCCGTGAACGAAGGCCGGGGCGGCGGCGTCACCTCCCTGCACCCCGACGAGGCGGTGGAGCGCATCGAAGCGGCGGCAAAGGAAGCGGTTGCCAAGGCGGCGCAGTGCGTCGTTCCCATGCCGGAGCATTTCCACATGGAGATCGACTTTGTCAAGCATCACGTGGCCTACTCCAAGAGCTTCTACCCCGGTGCGACATTGAAAGACGACAAATTCGTCTGCTTCGACTCCAACGACTGGTACGAGGTTCTGCGCTTCTGCCACTTCGTTCTCAGCGACGGTTAATCTCAAAAGCACGGCTCGAAAGCCGTGCTTTTCCCTTGCAAATTGTATTTTTTGTGCTATAGTAAAAGGAAAAAGGAGAACGACAGATGAGCAAAGAGTTCCTTTACACCCTGCTTGACAGCATGTCCGTTTCCGGCCATGAAATCCCGCTGCAAAAGAAGGTCATCGCCGAGATGACCCCCCATTGCGATAAGATCATCACCGATTACACCGGCAACGTCGTCTGCGTGCTGAACCCTGACGCCCCCTTCAAGGTGATGCTGGCCGCCCACATTGACGAGATCGGTCTGATCGTCACCCACATTCAGCCCGACGGCCTGCTCCGGGTTTCCAAGTCCGGCGGCATTTTCCCCGGCGTTTATCCCGGCCATCAGGTGGCCGTCCACGGCTATGCCCAGACCGTCTACGGTGCAGTCGTCCGCAGCAAGGACATGGACAAGGCCGACCTGAAAGTGGACGAGCTGTACATCGACATCGGCGCAAAGGACGCGGCCGACGCCCGGAAATACGTGCAGGAGGGCGACCCCGTCCACCTGAACACCTACCATCAGGAGATGATCAACGGCTTCCTCTCCGCCCGGGGCATTGACGACCGGGGCTGCGCCTACATCATTCTGGAAGCCCTGAAACGGGCAAAGGCCATGGGCTGCTCCGTGGGCGTTTACGCCGCCACCACCGTGGGCGAGGAAACCACCGGCCGGGGCTCTCACTGGGTCGGCTCTGCCATCCGTCCCGACGTCGCCATCGTCACCGACGTGACCTTCGCCTCCGATTATCCCGGCGTGGACGCCAAGCAGTCCGGCGAGGTAAAGCTGGGCTGCGGCGGCGTGCTCTGCAACAGCTCCATCGGCAGCCGGAAGGTCAACGACCTGATGAAAGCCGTGGCGAAAGAGCATAACATCCCCTACCAGATTGAGTCCTACATGGGCAGAACCTACACCGACGCGGACAATCTCCACGTCACCGGCACCGGCGTGGTCACGGTGCTGCTGTCCCTGCCCCTGCGGTACATGCACTGCCCCTGCGAGGTGTGCCACATGGACGACATCGAAAACTGCATCGAGCTGCTGGCGCAGTTCCTGTGCCGCATCGATGAGCATATTGATCTCGACCCCTTTCACTAAATCAACCAGGGAGGAAACCATCATGACTTATCAGGAAGTTCTTGAAAGCGCACGTGCGGTTCTCAGCAAAAACTGCAAGGCCTGCCCCGTCTGCAACGGCAAAGCCTGCGGCAACCACATTCCCGGCCCCGGTGCCAAGGGCGTGGGCGACACCGCCATCCGCAACTACGAAAAGTGGCAGGATATCCGCGTCAACATGGACACCATTCACCCCTGTGTGACGCCGGACACCTCTTTGAACCTGTTCGGCAAAACCTTCCGCTATCCCTTCTTTGCAGGCCCCGTGGGCGCGGTCACCCTCCACTACAGCGATAAATATGACGACATGGCCTACAACAACATTCTGGTGAAGGCCTGCGCCGACAATGGCATTGCCGCCTTCACCGGCGACGGTCTGAATGCCGAAGTGATGAAGGTCGCCTGCAAGGCCATCGCCGCCTCCGGCGGCACCGCTATCCCCACCGTGAAGCCCTGGAACCTGGAAACCATCCGGGAAAAGCTGGGCTATTGCCGGGAATCCGGCTGTTTCGCCGTGGCTATGGACATTGACGCGGCAGGCCTGCCCTTCCTGAAAAACATGAATCCCCCGGCGGGCAGCAAGACCGTGGAGCAGCTGGCTGAGATCGCCAAAATTGCCGGAAAGCCCTTCATCGTCAAGGGCGTCATGACCGTATCCGGCGCTCTGAAGGCCAAAGAGGCTGGGGCTTCCGCCATCGTGGTGAGCAACCACGGCGGCCGCGTTCTCGACCAATGCGCCGCCACCGCCGAAGTCCTCGCGGACATCGCGGACGCCATGAAGGGCAGCGGCGTAAAGATTCTCGTGGACGGCGGCATCCGCAGCGGCGTGGACGTATTTAAGGCGCTGGCGCTGGGTGCCGACGCGGTACTTATCTGCCGCCCCTTCGTTCCCATGGTCTACGGCGGCGCCGAGGAAGGCGTAAAGCTTTACATCGAAAAGATCGGCGCAGAGCTGAGCGACACCATGGCCATGTGCGGCGCTAAGGATCTGGCATCCATCAGCCGGGATATGGTGCTTGTAAAGTAATATCGCGTGTTTTCCCCCTCCCGGATACCCCGGAACGGTATCCGGGAGGTTTTTCGCTGAATTTAAGCGGAAAATACCCTTTCTTTTTTCCAAAATTTGTGATAGAATGTACGGACTTTCTATAGGAGGCCGGATTATGACACAATTTTTGCTCCGTCTCTTTGTTAAAAACGCCGACCAGGTCAGCGATCCCAAGGTG
>CAKTKF010000080.1 GCA_934569215.1 uncultured Oscillospiraceae bacterium | reverse complement strand
TAGATAATACGGTCGGACTGAATTTCCACCTCAGACAGCTGCCCCGCGTCCTTCGCCGCGAGAAAGTCCGAAAAGGAAGTCTGTGTATATTGGCTCTTGGAGACACTGCCATAGATCCAGTTGACCAGCAGAACGATCGCCAGCGTGATCAGCAGCGCGGTGCCGATGCTGCCTTTCGGGCGGTTTCCGCCGGGTTTTCTCCCGTCGTTGTTATTGTTATTATTGTTGGGGGAGTCATTGCGATTCAAGTCCATTCCCTCGCCTCCTTCATTGCATTGGGATTATCATAACACATTTTTCCGTGGTAGGCAATCGGCGATTCCCCTTCGTGCGGTAAATTTTCTGTTAATTTCCGCCAGAAACAGCCATTTCTCCCGCCCCGGGGGAAAAATAAGAGTTGTGAAACCGGAGGAAATCTGCTATAATAGTATAGCTTGTACAGCACTTTTCCAGGAAAGGAACTTGGATTTATGAACGAAAAACGCCGCCCCCAGGGACGGAATTTCCCGCCCCGCCCCGCCCAGGCAGCACCTGCGGAGGAAGCTGAGGGGCAGCTGGAGGGGCGCAACGCCCTCCAGGAAGCGCTCAGAAGCGGGCGCACCATTGATAAGGTATTCATCGCCGACGGCGACACCGACCGTGGCTTACAGCGTCTGGCCGCCGAGGCAAAGGACGCGGGGGCTGTCGTTGTCAGCGTCGATCGGCGAAAGCTGGACGCCATGTCCTTCACCCATGCCCATCAGGGTGTGATCGCCCTGGCCGCCGCCCACGCCTATTTTACCGTTGACGACATTCTGGAGGAAGCCGCGTCCCGCGGGGAAGCACCCCTGGTCGTCATCTGCGACGAGCTGTCCGACCCCCACAATCTGGGCGCGATCCTCAGAAGCGCCGAGTGCGCGGGCGCTCACGGCGTCATCATCCCCAAGCGCCGCAGTGTGGGTCTGACCGCCACCGTGGCCAAGGCCTCCGCCGGCGCCGTAGAGTACATGAAGGTCGCCCGGGTGACCAATATCAACGCCGCCATCGCCGAGCTGAAGGACAAGGGCGTCTGGGTATTCGGCACCGCCGCCGAAGGCTCCATCCCCATGTATAAGGCCGACCTGACCGTACCCGCCGCCATTGTCATCGGCAACGAGGGCGAGGGCTTAAGCCAGCTGGTTCGGAAGAACTGCGACGTGATGGTCAGCATCCCCATGAAGGGAAACATCAGCTCTCTCAACGCGTCCGCCGCCGCATCCATTCTGCTCTATGAGGCAGTACGCCAGCGCATCGGCTGACAGCAGCCGAATTTCACCAGGAGGAAACCCATATGGACAATACCAACGAATCCCAGGAATTTGATCTTGACGACATCCTGCGGGAATTTCACGAAGATCCCGACGAGGACGTCAAGGATACGGCGTCAGAGGAGGAACTGGACGTAGACGCGCTGCTGGTGGAGGAAACCTCTTCCCCGGCGCCGGAGCAGCCCGAAGCCGAAATGACTGAGGCTGCCGAAGCCCCCGAGGAAACCCCCGATCCGGTTTCCGACGACGCCACCGTCCGCTTTGACCCCGCCGAAGCACTGCCCCAGGAAGCGGCGGAGGCCGCCCCAAGCGACGACACCAGGGCCATTGACGATCTGATCGCGGAAGCTCTGGCGGGCGGCAATTCCGACGCCCCTGCGCCGGAGACCCCTGCGCAGCCCCAGACCCCGCCCATCCCCTTTGACCCCCATCAGCGCCTGCGGGAGCTGAAAAGGAAGCTGGTGGCAGGCCCCGAGAAGCGGTACTACGAGCTGACGGAGTTGGGCATCGGCAAGCTGCAAATCGGCATTCTGCTGAACCTTGTCATCGTGCTGCTGTGCGCCGGTGTCACCACGCTGCTGGCGCTGGATATGGTGCCGGAAAACCGGATGCGTCTGGTGATTTTCAGTCAGGTACTGGCCATGCTGGTATCCGGGCTGCTGGGCAGTCATCTGATGCTGGACGGACTGGGCAGTATCTTCAAGGGCCGGTTCAACCTGAATTCTCTGCTTGCCTTCACCTTTATCGCCTGCTGTGTGGACGCCGCGTCCTGCCTGGTGGAGGTGCGGGTTCCCTGCTGCGCCGCCTTCTGCCTGGAAATGACCATGGCCATGGCCGCCCGCTGCCAGCGCCGCTCCACCGAAATGGGGCAGATGGACACCCTGCGCAAGGCCGTCCGGCTGAAGGGCATCACCAAAATTTCCGACTACTATGGGGGTATGCCCGGCCTGGTGCGGGGCGAAGCGGAAGTGGAAGACTTTATGGACACCTACAGCCTCCCCTCCGCCCCCGAAAAGGTGCAGGGCGTATACGCCCTACTGAGCCTGCTGATCTGCATCGGCATTGCCGTGTTTGCGGGAATGCTCCACGGCACGAGTCTCGGCGTGCAGATTCTCGCCACCAGTCTGCTGGTGGCCGTCCCCGCCAGCTTCTTCATCTCCTACACCCGCCCCATGGCGGTGCTGGAAAAGCGGCTGCACATGGTCGGCACCGTGCTGTGCGGCTGGGAGGGCGTGAAGGGTCTGAGCGGCAAGGCCGCCTTCCCCCTCCGGGATGAGGACCTGTTCCCCCTGGGCAGCACCAAACTCAACGGCGTCAAATTTTACGGCAGGCGCAGCCCCGATGAGGTCGTGGCTCTGACCGCCTCCCTGATCACCGCCGCCGGCGGCGGGCTGGTTCCCGTGTTCCGGCAGCTGATGAAAAACCGCAATGTGGAAGAGCACCCTGTGAAGAATTTCCAGAACTACGGCACCGGCGGCATCGGCGGCGAGGTCTGCGGCGAGCCGGTACTGCTGGGCAGCCTGAACTTTTTGCAGGATATGGGCGTTGTGATTCCCGAAGGCACCATGGTCAATCAGGCGGTGTACGCCGCCATCGACGGCCAGCTGTGCGCCGTGTTCGCCATTTCCTACGCCAAGATGCGTTCCGCCGCGGCAGGGCTTGTGACCCTGTGCGGCCACCGGTCGGTGACCCCCGTGATCCTGTGCGGGGACTTCATGCTCACGGAAGGCTTCCTGCAATCCAAATTCGGTGTCAAGACCCGCCGAATCGTCTTCCCCACCCGGGAGATCCGGAACGACCTGCTGAACCGCCGTCCCGACCCGGAAGCGGCCGCTCTGGCCATTACAACACGGGACGAGCTGGTCAGCGCGGCCTACGCCGTCACCGGCGCGCGCAGCCTGCGCTCCGCCGCCACCCTGGGCACCGTCATCCACCTGATCGGCGGCATCCTCGGAATGCTCACCATGCTGGCGCTGGGCTACCTCGGCTCCACGGAGCTGCTCACCCCCACCAACGTGCTATTGTATCAGCTCATCTGGATGATTCCCGGCTTCCTCGTCACGGAATGGACGAGGGCTGTGTAACACGTTCCCGATAAAACCCTGATCGATTGTAACTATCACCCCATGTTAAGGAGGCGAAAGACCATGAAGAAAGCAAAAATGATTCTTGCCATGTTTGTATTGAGCACACTCTTGTGTTCCTGTGCCAACGAGGCATCGCCTGCGGATGCCGGCGTCGGAAGCAATGCCGCGGGGATCCAAGCGGCAGAGCATATCAACGAGCAAGCACCCGCCGCCGAAAGTGATGTTCCGGAAGCGAATCCCGAAGAAGACGTCCTGTCGCAGATAAAAGCGTCTGTTGGAGTCCCCTTCCGCCTTTGGAATTCTCAGAATCAGGAGCTTCACTGCATATCATTCTCTGAATCGTCTGCCAAACGCGAAGTCGAGCGGAAAACGGAACCCGCCCACGAAGAGCAGTCCGATCTCAGCTGGAGCATCACCGGCAATGTGCTTTCCGTTGCGGGCGCATGGAACGAAGACTTTGTGGTCGATGCAGCCGCAAACTCCGCCACCTCTCTGTCAGATGGAATGGTGTACGACATTGTCTCCGGTAATATGATCGACGGTCACTATACCGGATAAGCTACGGGTATTACAGGACGGCAGCCCTCATTTCAGGGGCTGCCGTCCTTTGCGTCCCGGGGATGGTTTCATTTTGCCCATTCCCCGGCGCGTTCATTGTACACCTTGCCGGATTTCCGCGCCGAAATTTGTCTGTTTTGCACACAAAAGCAAGTGTCCGCCCACCAATTTACACAATTTCGCAAAGTGACGAAAATAAGCATTGCATTTGACGCGTCTTTCGTGTATAATGTCACTATTCGGGTGCCCGCGCCCCAAATGGAAGGCTTCCCTTCCCGAAAGGAGTATTGACCACAATGTACACTGTTAATTCCATCCGCAATATCTGTCTGCTGGGTCACAGCGGCAGCGGCAAGACCGCGCTGGCTGAGAGCCTGCTTTACATGACCGGCGCCATCGACCGCATCGGCAAGAACGCCGACGGAAATACCGTCTGCGATTACGACCCCGAGGAGATCCGCCGTCATATTTCGATCTCCACCTCCGTCGTTCCGCTGGAATATCACAACGTGAAGATCAACCTGCTGGATACTCCCGGCGCGTTCGACTTCTCCGGCGCCGTCATGGAGGCGCTCCGCGCCGCCGACGCCGCGATCCTGGTGTGCTCTGCCAAGGATGGCATCACCGTGGGCTTTGAGAAGGCCTGGAAATACTGCGAGGACCGGAATATGCCCCGCTTCGTCTACATCTCCAAGGTAGACGAGGACAATTCCGACTACAATGCCACCTTCAACGCCCTGCGGGAAAAGTACGGCAACAAGATCGCCCCCGTCGTCATCCCCATCTGGAATTCCGCCCATAAGGTCACCGGCATCATCGACGTGCTGAATAAGCGCGCCTACGAGATGCAGAACCTGAAGCGCGTAGAGATTGACGTCCCCGACGATAAGGCGTCCGTCATCGAAGAATTCAACGACGCGCTGAAGGAAGCCGTTGCCGAAACCGATGAGGCTCTGATGGATCGCTTCTTCGAGGGCGACGACTTTACTTACCGGGAAATGATCACCGGCCTGCATCAGGGCGTGAAGGATCTGAGCCTGTTCCCCGTGCTGTGCGGCTCCGGCCTGACCTGCCTGGGCAGCCTGATGCTCATGGATCACATCATCGACCTGCTGCCCAACCCCGTGCAGGGCAACTATCACAAGGCCACCACCGCCGACGGCAAGACCGAGGAATTCGTGGTGTCCCCCGGCGGCGTTCCCTCCGCTTACGTGTGGAAGACCGTCTCCGACCAGTACGGCAAGTATTCCTACGTCAAGGTGCTCTCCGGTGAGATCACCTCCGACACCACCCTGGTCAACGCCCGCACCGGCGAAACCGAAAAGCTCGGCAGACTCTACACCATGTGCGGCAAGAAGGCCACGGAGGTCAAGGTTCTGGGCTGCGGCGACATCGGCGCCATCGGCAAGATGGACAAGGTTCGCACCGGCGATACCCTGTGCGACCCCAGAAAGGTCGTCTCTCTGAAGCAGATCCCCTACCCCGCCCCCTGCTATTCCATGGCCATCGCCCCCAAGGTGAAGGGACAGGAAGACAAGGTCGGCACCGGCCTGAACCGTCTGAACGAGGAAGATCCCTCCTTCACCCTGACCAACAACGCCGAGACCAAGCAGCAGGTCATCTCCGGCACCGGCGATCAGCAGCTGGACGTGCTGGTCTCCAAGCTGAAGAGCCGCTTCGGCGTGGACGCCGTGCTGTATCCGGCGAAGGTCGCCTACCGGGAGAAGATCAAGAAAAAGGTGGAAGCCCACGGCCGTCACAAGAAGCAGACCGGCGGCAGCGGCCAGTTCGGCGACGTCTGGGTTCGCTTCGAGCCCCAGGAGGAGCAGGACGATTTGATTTTCGCCGAGGAGGTCTTCGGCGGCTCCGTTCCCAAGAACTTCTACCCCGCCGTTGAAAAAGGCATTCAGGAAGCCGTTCAGAAGGGTCCGCTGGCCGGTTATCCCATGGTCGGCCTGAAGGCGACGCTGTACGACGGCTCCTACCACCCCGTTGACTCCAACGAAATGGCCTTCAAGCTGGCCGCCATCCTGGCCTTCAAGGAAGCCATGCCCAACGCCAACCCCACTCTGCTGGAGCCCATCGGTGCGCTGTCCGTCACCGTTCCGGATTCCTACGTGGGCGACGTGATGGGCGATCTGAGCAAGCGCCGTGGCCGTCCCATGGGCATGAACCCCGATCACGAGGGCAACACCGTCATCGAGGCGGAAGT
>CAKTKF010000079.1 GCA_934569215.1 uncultured Oscillospiraceae bacterium | reverse complement strand
CCTCAAGGACGAGAAAAAGCTGAAAAAGCTGTATATTAAGGAGAGCGACGAGCGTCAGGCACAGATTGTGAGCAAGGCGCTGTGCGAGGCCATGCGGGCGACCCTGATTCTGGGACTGGCGGCGGTTATCGTGGCGGGGTATTTCAGCATGACCGTCAGCCTTACGCTGCTGGTAACAGTCTTATTGGTCAGTCTGATGACCCTGGCGTTCAAGTTCTATTTCGGCAAAAAATATTGAGACAGCGGGAAAATCCTGCTTTAACGTGCTTTGGCTCTTCCAACCGGGGGAGTCAAAGCACGTTTTTGAATCGCGTGGTTCCGGCCTGAGTGCCGGAATGCCCGCCTGCAAAAGTTAGCAAATGCTAACTAATAAAGGAGAAATAAGGGAAATTGCTGAAAAAAGATGGGAAAATGCTGGACATTTGCATGGAGCGTATGGTATAATCCAATGGTGGTCGTTTGCGTATAAACGGACAACAAATCGATAAGAAGGTGATATTTGGTGGATTATACCAAGTATGTGTTGAAGAGCAGGGAAGAGTTGGAAGGCTTGCTTGCGGGGAAGGATAACTTCTTTGTGGTTGCCTGCAACAAGTGCTTCAAGGAGTTCAACTCCACCGAAGAGCCGGAGTGCGCCGGCTTCGCGGCCATTGCCGAGGAGCAGGGGAAGCACATTACCGGCACGGCGAAGGTGGACTTTTTGTGCAATCAGGTTCAGACCGAGAAGAAGCTTTCCGGTATTGTACCCGAAGGCACCGAGAACGTGGTGGTCATTTCCTGCGGCCTGGGCGTGCAGACCGTAGCGGATCTGGAGTCCGTTCCCGTGTTTACGGCAACCAATTCACTCAATTACACTGGCCATCATGGCATGGCCCTGACGAAGAAGACCTGCGGCGCCTGCGCCCAGTGCTATCTGAACGTCACCGGCGGCATCTGCCCCATCGTAGACTGCTCCAAGAGCCTGGTCAACGGCCAGTGCGGCGGCGCGAAGAACGGCAAGTGCGAGATCGACCCCAAGAAGGACTGCGCATGGGAAAAGATTTACCAGCGTCTGGAAAAGCAGGGCCGCACCAAGGAATTCCTGGATCAGCCCATCCAGCTGCGGGACTACTCCGTGACCAACGTGGACGAGATCAAGGCTTACGTTGCCCAGGCGCGTGCCAAGCGGTACGAGGGCTTCTACGGCGGCGTCCATCCCACGGAGAATAAGGAGTTCACGGAGCATCTGGCGCTTCAGAAGTTCCCCGAACCCGACACCGTTATCATCCCCCTGGCCATGCACATCGGCGCACCGGCGAACCCCGTGGTTCAGCCCGGCGACACCGTGAAGGTGGGTCAGCTCATCGGTGAGCAGGCGGGCTTTATCAGCGCACCCGTGCATTCCAGCGTCAGCGGCACCGTCATCGCGGTGGAACCCCATACCCATCCCAACAAAGGCCCTGGCGTCATGAGCGTCGTCATCAAGAACGACGGCAAGAATACGCTCCATGAGTCCGTAGTCCCCAACAAGTCTCTGGAAGAACTGACCCCCGACGAGATCGTTGAGATCGTCAAGGAGAAGGGCATCGTGGGCATGGGCGGCGCGACGTTCCCCACCTATGTAAAGCTGAAACCCGGCAAGCCCATCGACGCCGTGCTGATCAACGGCTCCGAGTGTGAGCCTTACCTGACCGCCGACCATCGGGTCATGCTGGAATTCGCCGACGACATCGTGTTCGGTCTGCGGGCTATGATGAAGGCCGTCAGCGCGCCGGAGGGCGTTATCCTCATTGAGGACAATAAGCCCGACGCCATCGCCCTGATGGAAGAGAAGGTCGCTCCTTACGACAACATCCGCGTCTGCGCCGCCAAGACGCAGTACCCCGAGGGCGCTGAAAAGATGCTCATCAAGAAGGTCATGGGCCGTCAGGTCCCCAGCGGCAAGCTGCCCGCCGACGTTGGCTGCGTGGTGAGCAACACCTCCACTGCCAAGGCCATTTCCGACGCTATCCAGAAGGGTCTGCCTCTGGTGGAGCGCGTGGTCTCCGTCACCGGCGAGTTCATCCGCAATCCCGGTAACTACATCGTTAAGCTGGGTACCAACGTGCAGGAGATCATTGATCACTGCGGCGGCGTCACCGGCGACGACGTGGTGCTGAAAATGGGCGGCCCCATGATGGGCGCTCCCATCAAGGACACCAATGTGCCCATTATCAAAGGATCCAATGGCATTATCGCCATTGCCGCCGATCACACCGAGGAGAAAGAATGCATCAAGTGCGGCCGCTGCATGGACGTATGTCCTATGGAGCTGGCGCCTCTGGATATCTACAAGTACGCCCAGCTGGGTGACGCGGAGACCCTGCTGAAGCTGAACGTAATGGACTGCTTCTCCTGCAAGTGCTGTGAGTACATCTGCTCTTCCAAGATTCCTCTGGTTTCCAAGATCAACGCTGCCAAGGGCCTGGTTATGCCCTTGCTGAAAAAGAAGTAAGGGGGACGAATACTTATGTTAATGACGAAACTGAAATCCGAAGAAGTGATCGGCTCCCTGGCTTCCGGCAAGGTATTTATCATCAACTGCCACGGCTGTAAGGAAGTCGGCTTCCCCGAGGAGGAGGCCAAGGCGCTGCAAAAGAAGCTCCAGGAGGAGGGCAAGGTCGTGGGCATTCTCACCACCGACTACGTCTGCAACCCCGACGAGCTGGCGCTGCGGCTGCGCGCCCCCATGGCGAAGATCGCCGAGGCGGATGCCGTGCTGGTGTTCTCCTGCGGTGTCGGCGTGCAGACCATCTCCCAGATGCTGGAGGACAAGCCGGTCTACGCCTGCTGCGACACCATCGAGCTGCCCGGCTTCCAGGGCGTGACGCCGCTGGAATACGACTGCGGTCAGTGCGGCGAGTGCTTCCTGAACCTGACCGGCGGCATCTGCCCCATCACTGCCTGCTCCAAGAGCCTGGTGAACGGCCCCTGCGGCGGCACCAAGAACGGCAAGTGCGAGGTCAACCCCGCCATGGACTGCGGCTGGGAGCGCATCATTCAGCGCCTGAAGGCTCAGGGCCGTCTGGACGTTCTGCGCTGCCCCACCCAAATGCACGATTTCAATACCGACGAGGCTACCAAGTCCGCCAAAGAATCTGAATAATCAGGAGTGTATAGAATTATGAGAATTACTGAACTGTTTGACAACGGTGAGTTTGTGGTTTCTGCCGAGGTCGGCCCTCCCAAAGGAATTCATATTGACGGCATGGTAGAGGAAGCGAAGAAGTACCTCACCGGCGTCCATTTCGTCAACGTTACCGACAACCAGTCCTCCGTCATGCGCCTCGGTTCCCTCGCCACCTGCAAGGTGCTGAAGGATGCCGGACTGAACCCCATCTTCCAGCTGACCTGCCGCGACCGGAACCGTATTGCTCTGGAATCCGACCTGCTCAGCGCCGCCATGCTGGGGATCGACAACATCCTCTGCCTCACCGGCGACCACACCAAGCTGGGCGACCATCCCCAGGCCAAGCCCGTGTTCGATCTGGATTCCGTCTCCCTGCTGCACGCTGCCAGCACGCTGGAGACCGGCGTAGATCTGGGCGGCAATGCGCTGGTGGGCGAGCCTCCCAAGTTCGCCAAGGGCGCTGTCGTGTCTCCCTGCTCCGACTCCGTGGACGCACAGCTGGTGAAGATGGAGCGCAAGGTCAAGGCCGGCGCCGAGTATTTCCAGACGCAGGCCGTGTTTGAGCCCGAGAAGTTCATCAAGTTCATGGAGGCCGCCAAGCAGTTTGGCAAGCCCGTTCAGGTGGGCATCATCATTCCCAAGTCCGCCGGTATGTGCAAGTTCATGAACAACAATGTGGCCGGTGTTCACATTCCCGACGAGCTGATCGCCGAGCTGCAGGCCGACAAGGAGAAGACCAAGGCCGGTATCACCGGCGTGGAGATCGCCGCCCGGATCATCCGGGAGTGCAAGCCCTACTGCCAGGGCGTCCATATCATGTCTCTGGGCTGGGAGTCCAAGGTTCCCGCTCTGCTGGAGCAGGCCGGTCTGAAGTAAGAAGAAAATTCATTGATTTATGCAAAGAGCTTGCCGTCTGTGTAATGCAGACGGCAAGCTTTTTCCATGTATTCGCATGTTTTAAAGAAAAAATATAACTGCTGTTCGCATGAAAATACAGTCCCGGTAAAGCAAAAAATAACTTGCTGTATGGTCACTTTGCTGAATCTTAGCTGGAATATGAAATGCGCCAATGGTAATTTTCACAAATTCTTAATGGAATCTTAAGCTAATTTGCCATCTTGATTTCCGGGGGTCAGGTGCATATACTGTATCCATGACAGGATCTGTCAAAAACCGCAAAAAGAAGGGAGATTCGTATTTCTATGACAGGTATTGGACTTATCATCGTATTTGTTCTTGCCATCGCGCTGATGATTTACTCCATCAGCAAGCTGAAAATCCATCCGTTCCTCTCCATCATGGCCATTTCTCTGATTTTTGGCCTGATCGCCGGAATCCCTCTGGTTAACACCACGGACGCCGACGGGAATACCGTCAGCGGTATCGCAAACGTCATAGGCGCCGGCTTCTCCGGCACATTCTCCAGCATCGGCATCGTCATCATCTTTGGCGCTCTGGTCGGCACCCTGCTGGAAAGCACCGGCGCGGCTCTGAAGATGGCTGACTGCGTCGTCAAGCTCGTGGGTGAGAAGCATCCTGAGATCGCCATTGAGCTGATGGGCTGGATCGTCTCCATCCCCGTGTTCTGCGACAGCGGTTTCGTCGTCCTGAACCCCATCCGTAAGGCCATGACCCGCCGCACCGGCACATCCAGCGTTGCGATGTCCGTTGCCCTGTCCATGGGTCTTTACATCAGCCACTGCTTCATTCCTCCCACGCCCGGCCCCATCGCGGCTGCCGGTACGCTGGGCTGCGGCGATAATCTGCTGCTGGTCATGGGTCTGGGCGCTCTGTGCTCCATCCCTCCGCTGGTCGCCGGTTATTTCTTCGCAAAGTACATTGGCAAGAAGGTCAAGGCTGCTGACGACATCACCGACAATGAGAACGTCAAGACCTACGAGCAGCTGGTTGCCGAGTTCGGCAAGCTGCCCAACGCATGGCTGGCCTTTGCTCCCATCGTTGTTCCCATCATCCTGATGGGTCTGGCTTCCGCTCTCTCCATGGCGGGTGTCAAGGCTGACTTCATCAGCTTCCTGGGCACTCCTATCATTGCTCTGGCTGTCGGCAGCATCATCGCCATCATCGATCTGTTCGCCGCGCACAAGGGTAAGGACTTCTACAAGCTGACCGACGACACCCTGAAGACCGTCGGCCCCATCCTGTTCGTCACCGCCGCCGGCGGCGTTCTGGGCAAGGTCATCGCTTCCTCCGACATGGTCAACTACATCAAGGCCAACGCGGAGATCTTTGAGAGCGTCGGCATCTTCTTCCCGTTCCTGCTGGCCGCGATCCTGAAGTCCGCACAGGGCTCCTCCACCGTCGCCATCACCACCACCGCCGGTATCGTGGCTCCGCTGCTGCCGGTTCTGGGACTGTCTTCCCCCGCGCTGGCTTGCCTGACGGTTATCGCCATCGGCGCAGGCGCCATGACGGTGTCCCACGCCAACGACTCTTACTTCTGGGTCGTCACCAACTTCGGCGAAATGACCCCCCAGGATGGCTACAAGACCCAGACCTTCGGCACGCTCGTGATCGGTATTGCGTCCATGATCGGCGTGTTCGTCGTCTCCCTGTTCCTGCACTAAGATTCAAAATCCTGAAAGGGACGGGTTTACCCGTCCCTTTCTTAGTATGAAACATGGCGAAACGGAGGCAGTTTGTCAGATTCCGTTTCCAAAGGAGGATTTCCTATGCTAACTTTAAGACAGGATGCGCAGGCCATCATTGACCGCGCGCTTGCCGACGCAATGCCGGATTCCGCGGTGCGCCGCGCACTGGAGTGCTTTCGCAGGCCGTCCGGACGTCTCGTCCTGATCGCCGCCGGTAAGGCCGCGTGGCAAATGGCGAAAGCCGCCTACGACGTGCTGGGGAAAGACGTCAGCTGCGGCGCGGTCATTACAAAATACGACCATGTAAAGGGTGCAATCGGCACGCTGGAGCTTTTCGAGGCAGGACACCCGGTTCCGGACGAAAATTCCTATCGGGCGACTGCCCGCGCCCTCGAGCTGGTCAGCGGCCTGACGGAAAATGACACGGTGGTGTTCCTGCTCTCCGGCGGCGGCTC
>CAKTKF010000078.1 GCA_934569215.1 uncultured Oscillospiraceae bacterium | reverse complement strand
CTCGCCCACCTTCCGGTCGTTCAGCTCGCCGCAGTCCATGGTGATGACGGGCACGCCGCCGTCCACATGGGCGGCCACGGTGCCGAGGTACGCCTTCTCATCCACGAAGTCCAGGGTCTTGCCTTCCAGGTAGTTCAGGCCGTCCAGATTCTTCCAGTCGGAGCCGATGGTGTACCGGGCGGCGGGAGGATCGAAGCGAACCATGGTCTCAAAAATGTTCCGCTGACCCTGCTGGATCATCTGACCCAGAGAGTGGAGGTCGGCGGTGAACTCGGCGGTCACGGGGAACAGACCCTTGCCGTCCTTGCCCTCGGACTCGCCGAACAGCTGCTGCCACCAGCCGCCGAACATCTTGAAGCCCGGCTCGTAGCTCTCAAAAATTTCCATAGCCTTGCCGTTGCGGTACAGCAGATTCCGCACGGCGGCGTACTGCCACACGGGATTTTCAAAGGAACGCAGGTCGTAGCTCTCCTTGGCGTCGGCGGCGCCGTTCATCAGCTCCATGATGTCGACACCGGCCACGGCCAGAGGCAGCAGGCCCACAGGCGTCAGCACGGAATAGCGGCCGCCCACATCAGGCGGGATGACGAAGGTTTCCCAGCCCTCTTCCGTGGCCATCTGGCGCAGAGCGCCCTTGCAGGGGTCGGTGATGGCGTAGATGCGGCTCTTGGCGCCCTCGGTGCCGTACTTCCGCTCCAGCATCCAGCGCAGGGCGCGGGTGGCGATGGCGGGCTCGGTGGTGGTGCCGGACTTGGAGATGATGGCGATGGAGAAGTCCTTGCCCTCCAGCAGCCGGGTCAGCTCGTTCCAGTGGCGGGTGCTCAGGCCGTTGCCTGCGAAGAAGATCTGGGGGTTGCCCTTGCCCTTACCGATATTGTGGTTGGGACCCTGCAGCAGCTCGATGGCGGCACGGGGGCCGAGGTAGGAGCCGCCGATGCCGATGACCACAAATACGTCGGAATCGCTGCGGATCTTCTCCGCCGCCTGCCGGATGCGGGTGATTTCCTCCGTGGCCTCCCGGACGGGCAGGTTCTGCCAGCCGAGGAAATCGTTGCCTGCGCCGGTGCCGTCCGCCAGAGTGGTGTGGGCGGCGGCGACTTCCTTTTCCATGGCCAGCAGGTCGGACAGGGTGACCTGACCCCATACATTGGAGATATCAACTTTAATCATGTCGTGGGACACGTCCTTTCGTTTATCTATGTGATTCTCTCATATGTTACCGCAAATTCGCCGGAAACGCAAGCCCCTTCACAAAAAGTTTCCATGGGAACTGTGCCAAACTTTTTTATATTTTCCACTGGTAATTTTGCACGAATTATGTATAATGGAGAAGAACTTCATTATCACGCAGGAGGAACTGACTATGAAATACGGATTTGGCATCGATCTCGGCGGCACCACTGTCAAGATCGCCTATTTTGATGAAACCGGAAAAATGCTGGAAAAATGGGAAATTCCCACCGATACGTCGGAAAACGGCATCCGGATACTGCCGGATATCGCGGCGTCTGTCCGGGCCTTTCTGACCGAACGGAAAATCGCGGATTCCGACATTCTGGGCCTCGGCATCGGTGTCCCCGGTCCCGTCAACGCAAAGGGCGTGGTGAACCGGTGTATCAATCTGGGCTGGGATGTGTTCAACATTGCCCAGAAGCTGACCGAGCTGACCGGCTTCCCCGTAAAGGCGGGCAACGACGCCAACGTGGCGGCGCTGGGCGAATTCTGGAAGGGCGGCGGACAGGGCTGTGACAACATGGTCTTCGTCACGCTGGGTACCGGCGTGGGCGGCGGCATCGTGGTGGAGGGGAAACTGCTCCACGGCGCCCACGGCTCCGGCGCGGAGATCGGCCACCTCGTCCTGAACCGGGACGAGACTGTCCCCTGCAACTGCGGAAAGCGGGGCTGTGTGGAGCAGTACTGCTCCGCCACCGGCATCGTCCGTCTGGCCAAGCGCCACTTAGGCAGCACCGACGCGCCCAGCTCCCTGCGCACGCTTAAAAACCTGACCTGCAAGGACATCTTCGACGCAGGCAAGGCCGGGGACAAGGAAGCACTCATCATTCTCGACCGGTATTACGCCTACATGGGCGAGTTCCTTGGCGACGTATGCACCACCGTTGACCCGGAGGTGGTGGTCATCGGCGGCGGCGTCAGCAAGGCGGGTCAGATGCTGATCGACGGCATCGTTCCCTATTTCCGCAAGTACGTATTCCACGCCGCCAGCGGCGCACGGTTCACGCTGGCCTCCCTCGGCAATGACGCGGGCGCATACGGCGCGTTCAAGCTGGCGCTGGATGCTTTCCACGCGTGAGTATCGCGGAGGATAAAAAGGAACGGTGAAATACGCCGCTCCCGGCCACCTGCCCTGAGTAAACAAGAACTTAAGGAGACTTGGTATGTGGAAAAACAGGCTGAATCGTATATTGAATATCATAATGGGTTCTGTTGTGGGGGTATTCATCGGATATGGGTTATACTCTGTTTGGGATTATAAAACACATCCGGGGCTGTATGCAATGCAGTCCGCGCCCTGGTACACAGGTATATTGACCTGGGGAGTATTTGCCGCAGTCGTATTGCTTTTCGGAATGATCCTGAAGCTGATTATTCGGAAGTCAGGGGATAAATAAATTTCAGCTTGCCGAACGGATTCACGAGCGGAGCGTATCACGGCATTGCCGCATGATACGCCCCGCTTTTTGCCTTGCAATCTGTCGAATGGTGTGATATGCTGTTCCCGGTGCTGCCAGCAGCGCCCCGGTAGGCGGTTCCCCTCGATTTTTTCGGGGGTGATGCTTCTTTTGCCCCCGATCGTAAAAGAGAGGGGGTGACGGTTATGGTTACATGGGATGGAATTTTTCAATTCTGCATGCTCATTGCCGCTGTCATTGCTCTGGTTCTCCAGGCAAACAACAAGAAGAGATAATCGCCGACTCTCCAAAGTAACGATTATCTCTTCGTGATATCTTTGGGGAACCGACCTACTGGCAGCACCCCTGTATTCATAGTATATCCCAGAACTTCCGTTTTGTCAACAGCCCCGCCAGCCGGCGGGGCTGTTTTTGTCCTTATTCGGAGTCCACCATTTCCTGACGCAGCTCGCTGCGGCGGATAAGGAAGCGGCGGATGGCAAACAGCCCCGCGATGCAGGCAATGCAGGCCACATTGCTCCAGGGGTCGTCGTGGCTCAGTATCACGTGGCGGGTGATGGCTACGGTCAGTACCTCCAGAATGTTGGCGGGGGTGGTGTCGATCAGCATCCGCACGAACTCCAGCCCCACCACAATGGACAGCAGGTTGTGGAGCATGTGGCTGACGTCGGCAAAATATGCCTTCCCCTCGGCGAACATGTTCGCAACCTCAAGGCCCAGTGCGCCCACCAGCGCAATGAGGGTGATCCCGGCAATGACCCACTCCATGATTTTCAGCGCCCAGCGGAAAAACCGTTCGATCTTCCGGTCGCGCTTGGCCATCTTGTCGATTTTTTCCTGAACGTGAGGGTCGTCAGAATGGGTCGTCTGGAGCATGGCAGTACCTCCCGGCAATGTTGTGCCGTCATTATACATGATTTTTTTCAAAAATGGAATCCCTTTCTTTGCCAAAAATGATATACTTTACTTCCGGTAATGCTTCTGCATCTCCAACCTTGCCGCTTCCACTTCCTCGTGAAGCTCCCGGGCGGACATCCGCAGCACGCCGCTTCCGAAGGAGGACAGCTGCACCAGTCCGTCGGAGGACGCCACCCGGACGGCGTAGTCCCGGCCGATCTCATGAGCCAGCGCTTCAATGTAAGCATCGGCGGTCTGACCTTCCTTGGTGTAGACCACCTGAATGTTGTGGAACTGGCTCTTTTCGCCGGGGTTGCCCTTCTGCTTATAGCCGTCAAATACCACCACCAGACGGCATTTGGTGAAGCCCGCGTAGCTGGAAAGCCGGTCGCACAGCTGCCGCCGGGCAGCGTCCAGATCGTCCTTGGCCTGCGCCGCCAGGTCGTCCCATGCGAAAATTATGTTATAGCCGTCCACGATGATATATTTCTGCCGGGGCGTCCGGATGGCGACGTCGTCGGCCGCCGGGCGGTTGGAAACGCCGTAGACGGGGCGGCGGATGGGGCCGAATTCCCGCTCCATGATCTTTTCCAGCTCCTTGTCGTCCAGACGGACGTTGCGGGTGATGATCTCGGGGGCTTTTTCCTCCTTCAGACCGCTTTCCAAGTGCATGTAATCCTTCACCTGATTCCACTTGACGGTGAAGCCCGCCCCGTGGGCGCAGAAGACGGAGTCTGGGGTGTTGGCGAGGTCGGCCTCCGGGTCGTAGCCGATTTCCGCGACCACGGCATCGGTATTGTGGCAGGGGGCGTAGCCGTGGAGGGTCAGCTGCATCCGTCCAAGCCCCTGGGTGTAGGCAGCCAAGGTGTCGGCGTAGTCCTTGATCTCCGACGCGGGGACAAGTCCTTTCACCGTGGACAGCGCCCCGGCGGCTTCCGGCGCGTCAAATTCGCCGCCCATGGCGCGGATGTCCGTGATGGCGCGGCCGATCTGCTCCGTGGGCATGGTCAGGCAGAATTCATACCATGGCTCCAGCAGGACGGATTTCGCCTGCATCAGTCCCTGACGAACTGCCCGGTAGGTCGCCTGACGGAAATCCCCGCCCTCGGTGTGCTTCAGGTGCGCCTTGCCCACCAGCAACGTGATCTTCATATCCGTGATTGGCCCGCCCACCAGGACGCCCCGGTGAATTTTTTCTTCCAGATGGGTCAGGATGAGTCGCTGGTAGTTAACGTCCAGCACGTCCGTGGGACATACGGTGTCGAACACCAGACCGCTGCCGGCGGGCAATGGCTCCAGAAGCAGATGCACCTCGGCATAGTGGCGCAGCGGCTCAAAATGCCCGACACCCTCCACCGTGTTTTCGATGGTTTCCTTATAGAAAATCCGCTGGTCGCTGAGGGTCACGTCCAGGGCGAAGCGCTGCTGCACCAGACTGCGGAAAATCTCCTGCTGCACCCGCCCCATCATCTGCACGTGGATCTGTCCGTTTTCCCAGAGCAGACGCAGCTGGGGCTCCTCTTCCTCCAGCTGCCGCAGCTTGGGCAGAACCTGCGCCGGATCAGCGCTTCCGGGCAGATTCACCCGGTAGGTCATGACCGGCTCCAGCACATAGGGCTGCCCCGCCGGTTCCGCGCCCAGAGACTGCCCCGCATAGGTTTCGGAAAGCCCCGTCACCGCGGCCAGCTGCCCGGCGGCAACTTCCTCCGGGGCGGTGAATTTGTCGGCGGAGTACCGCCGCAGCTGCACGATTTTTTCTTCACGCGGCTCGTTCTTTTGATTCACATAACGCAGCATGGAGCGAACCTTCAGACTGCCGCCTGTGACCTTCAGCCATGTCAGGCGGTTCCCCTGGGGGGCGCGAGAGATTTTATAGACTTTTGCGGCGAATTCGCCGGGATAGGCCGTTTCCGGGGCGTATTTGTCCAGAATATCCAGCAGCGTCCCCACGCCCTCCAGTTTGAGGCCGGAGCCGAAGCAGCAGGGGAACAGCTTCCGTCCGGCGATCAGCGCCCGGAGGTTTCCTTCTGTGACGCCGCCGGTTTCCAGATAGTTTTCCAGCAAAGCTTCATCGCACATGGCGGCATCTTCCGCGATTTCCTCCGGGGATGCGGTAAAGTCCACACAGGCGGGGCTGAGCTGCTGCCGCAGTTCGGCCAGCAGTTTGTCCTTCCCCATTCCGGGCAAATCCATCTTGTTGAGAAACAGAAACGTCGGCACCTGGTAGCGTTTCAGCAGCCGCCAGAGGGTCAGGGTGTGGGCTTGCACGCCGTCGGTGCCGCTGATGACCAGCACGGCGCAGTCCAGCACCGGCATGATGCGCTCGGCCTCAGCGGAAAAGTCCACATGCCCGGGGGTGTCCACCAGGGTGACGGCGCGATGCTCCGTTTCCAGCAGCGCCTGTTTGGAAAAAATGGTGATGCCCCTGGCACGTTCCAGGGCGTGGGTGTCTAAGAATGCGTCCTGGTGATCGACCCGCCCCAGGGTGCGCCGCGCCCCGGCTTCGTAGAGCATCGCCTCGCTGAGCGTAGTCTTCCCCGCGTCCACATGGGCGAGCAATCCGGCGCACAGGGGCTTTTTTATGTTGTTCGGCTGTTCTGCGGCCATAGGAAAACCTCCCTTTGCGGGTATTGTACCACAAAGGGAGGCAATCGTCGAGAGGTT
>CAKTKF010000077.1 GCA_934569215.1 uncultured Oscillospiraceae bacterium | reverse complement strand
TTTCGGTGATCTCCGCCATCCGCTCAATGGGGAAGGGCGGGCTGCCGATGGGCTTCATGGCGATGGACATGAGCTTGACGGGATTATCGTCCGCCGCGACCCGGTTGGAGCTGAACACGCCGCACCGGCGGCAGCGGTGGATGATCGCCCATTCGCCGTTCTTCCGAACCCACACCGCCACCGGCTCCATCAGTCCGCCGCAGTCCGACTCCCGGTCACCCGGCTCAATGTCCAGATGTACGGAACACAGACAGTTGGGGCAATGGTTCCGGTGGTCGCTCCCTGCGCCCGCCGGGACGACGGGATAGCCGCAGTTCCGGCAGGTAAAGCTTTCGTCGCAGGGGTGGGTTTTATAATAGCCTTTTTCGTACTGTTTCCTTTTATTTTCCCGGTTCATTTTGGGAATTCCTCCTAAAAGTAATTGTTAATAATTCTTTTAGGAGGTTCGCGGAATTGTGAGTGCCAACCTCCCGGTCAGATCACAATATCCATTTGATGATTATTAAACAAAAAATTACCTCATTATTTCATATTTTGGTTGCGCGTCCTGCGCTGAAAAATGGATTACCGAATGTCCTCGTCGTCGAACTTGTCGCCGCACTCAGGGCAGAATTTGGGCGGATGCCGGGGATCTTCCGGCTCCCAGCCGCACTTGTCGCAGCGGTACAGCGGCTCGGAAGCGGGCTTCTTCGCACCGCATTCGGAGCAGAACTTGCCCTTGTTGACCGCGCCGCAGGAGCAGACCCAGCCGTCGGCGGGCTTGGAAGCGCCGCACTCCACGCAGAATTTGCCCGTATTCACCGCGCCGCAGGAACACTTCCAGGTGTTTGCACCGGCCGCGGGTGCAGCGGGTGCGGCAGGAGCGGGTGCGGCGGACGGCTGCTGACCCATCTGGAACAGCGAGTTGGCGTTGAAGCCGCCGGCGGACTGCGCCATGTTCATGCCCATGAAGCCCATCATGGCGCCGTTTTTGTTCCCGGCGGCGGTCTTCATCGCTTCGGCCTGTGCCTGCACCATGTGCGCCGCTGCCATGTTGGTGTTGCGGAAAACGGCAGACTTTTGCAGCTCCTTGATGGTGGCCTCGTCCTCGGCGGAGGCGGTCACGGAGTTGACGCCCACGGCGACGATGGCCAGACCCCTTGTCGCGCCCCACTTGCCGGACAGAACCTCGTTCATGGCCTGGGCCAGCTCCATGGTGTGGCCGGGCAGGGCGGAATACCGGATGCCCTGGGCGGAGATTCGGGCAAACGCGGGCTGCAAGGCAGTGAGAAACTCGGATTTCAGCTGGCTGTCCAGCTGGTCGCGGGTGTAGTCCTGAGATACGTTGCCGCATACGTTCTTGTAGAACAGCATGGGGTCGGCGATCTTGTAGGAATACTCACCGTTGCAGCGGATGGAAACGTCCATGTCGAGGCCGATGTTGTTGTCCACGACCCGGAAGGGGATGGGGGCGGGGGTGCCGTACTTGTTGCCAACCAGCTCCTTCAGGTTGAAGAAGTACACCCGCTGATCCTTGGCGGTATCTCCGCCGAAGGCGAAGCGGCGCTTGAGGGTTTCCCAGCTGCTTTCCAGACCTTCCAGACCGCCCTGGAAAATGGTGGGTTCGCTGGAGGAATTCCAGGTGTATTCGCCGGCCTCGGCGGCGAACTCCACAATCTTGCCCTGCTCCACGATCATCATGCACTGCCCCTCGTTGACGGCGATGACAGAGCCGTTGGAAATGATGTTGTCAGAGCCCTTGGTGTTGCTGCTGCGGGAGGAGGTGCGCTTTTTGCCCTTGGTGACCAGAACGTTGGCCGCCATGCTGTCACAGTAGAAATACTCTTTCCACTGATCGGCAAGGACGCCGCCTGCCGATCCCAATGCTGCTTTGATCAGACCCATAATGCTTTCTCCTTATGTAAAAAATTTTTTGATATCAAAACTTTCCGCCGCCGCCACCGTGGCTGCTGCCGCTGGAGGACGTGTGGACGGAACTGCCGCCACCGCCGGAGCTGCTGCTTTCCTGCTGGATGCGGGTTTTGGTGACGTTGCTGTACAGGAACAGATCCCGATTGGTGCGCAGGTGATAGGAGCTGTCGTTCAGGTAGCTGCCCGCGCTGCGCTGGGGGCGCTTGGTATTCATGCAGGCGCGCATGATGAGGACGGTGATCCCGCCGATGACCGCGCCGATCACAATGGAAATCCAGACATTTACGTGCCGGGGCTGCTCATAATAGACCACCTCTTCCTGATCGCCGTGGTAGTAATCGCCGGAGGTGGGTACGGTACCGTCGATGGGTGTACCATCATTGTAGGCGGAAAAATAGGTGGGCAGAGCGTCCAGGAATGCGTCGAAAGCGCCATAATAATCGCCGTTTTTCAGGTACGGAAGGGCGGTTTCGCCAACCTGCTGGATGCCATAGTCCGTCAGGGCATAGATGGCGTTTCCCTTGGTGGAAATGTACCAGTCCCGTTCCTCCATGGACAGAAGGAACAGAACGCCGTTGTCTGCATAGCCGTTGTAATCGTAGTAATCGTCGGCGTACTCCTGGGGGCGTTTTCCGTCCAGGCTGTCCAACGTCAGGATGACCACGTCCATCCCGTATTCCTGGCGAAGCGCCTGCGCCTTTTCGTCCAGTGCCGCTTCTTCCGAGGAAGACATGAGATCGGCGTTGTCAATGACATATTGCTGCTCCGCGCCGGCGCTCAGGAACAGAGAGGGGAAAAGCAGCAGGCACAGAATCAGGCAAATCACTTTGTGTTTCATACTGTCTCCCTCCTTAAAGCATCAGAAGCTGCACCAGCGACGCGAGCAGCGCGACACCGGCGGTGATTCCGGCGAACCATGCGGCGGTCTTCTTGGGGCAGATGGGGAACGCGCCGGTCATTTTGCCGGTCTGGCCGTTCATGGCGAAGGTGTAGATTTTGTCCTTATACTTCGTGTTCAGAATCCACACGGGGAAGAATACGTAGCGCGCTTTGTTGTGCTTGATGTTCAGCTGCCGGGAGGTGGGAACCACCGAGGAATAGCCGGTAAAGGTGCTTTGCAGCCGGTCGTCCATGGCGGCGTCCACCCGCTGACGAACCCGCTGCTCACCGTTTTCCGAGGGAACGTCGTACTTGTCGGCAAGATACCCGGTGAGATACGCCATATCGAAGGATGTGAGCTGCTTGTAGTCAAACGGCTCGATGGACTCCATAAAGTCGTCCTCCATTTTGGTAGAGCCATCCATGGGAATGCCCACAAAATTCGCTGCCGCATCCCGTTTCAGCAGGAAATGGTCGGTTTTGGTGTATTCATACTTGGAATCCGACCAGGTATGTACCCGTGTGGCCTTGTAGCTGCCGCTGAAATCCGCGGCGCAGTCATACAGCCAGAAGGGGACGTACATTCCGGTGATCTTTTCCAGCCGCTGTTCCGAGGTAAAGCCTTTGGGAAGAAGAGGCTTGCCCTTGCACAGGCGGATGAAGGCCGCCTTGGCGTCCTCCTTGTTTTTCTGGAAGGGGACGACGCCGTCGGGCTTCAGGTCGCCGCTGAGACGGGCGGGCATGATGGTGGGATTCTCGCAGTAGGGACAGAAGGAAGCCGCCGTGTTCTCGTCGCAGAGAATTTCTCCGCCGCAGGAGGGACACTGGAAGACACGCAGGGTGCTTTCCTCGTCCTCGCTGAATGACTCCGTCTGTTCCGGCTCCCACTGAAATTCCTCGTCGCCCTGGGGCTTCTGGCTTTCGTTGAACGCCCGGACGGTGTCAAGGTCAAAGGTGTTGCCGCAGTATTCGCAGGTCAGCTTTTGGGCGTCCGACCCAAAGTGCAGACCGCCGTTGCAGCATGGGCATTTGTACTCCAAGACACGGGTTTGTTCCTCCATGGTTTTCTCCTCCAATCATTCTGACAGATACCGCAGAGCGCAGTCCGCAAACACAGCTGCGCCTGTGGAAAGAACGCTCTCGTCGAATTTCACCTTCGGGTGGTGCTGGGGATAAGGGTAGCCCTTGGACGGCTCGCCCGCCGCCAGCGCCAGCATCAGGGACGGAACCTCATGACTGACGTAGGCAAAATCCTCCGAGCCGCCGCCCCGGGCAGGCTTCCCGCCGCTGAGTTCCGCTGTGGTGAACGCGCGGTTTGCGCCCAGAAGGTCTTTGAGATACCCCGTGACCGTTTCCGAAAGCCCCTTGTCGTTGACAAGGGTGGGGCAACCGCTGCCGAAGCTGACATCGGCGCCGGCACGGAAGGCTTCTGCGACGTTTTTCGCAATGGCGGTTATGCGCTCTTTCAGATAAGCACGGGTCTTTTCGTCGTAGGTGCGGATGGTGCCGCCCATGGTCGCCGTGTCGGGGATGACGTTCCCGGCTTCTCCAGCGTGGAAAGTGCCGATGGTCAGGACTGCCTCGTCGGAAGCGGACAGCTCCCGTGCGTGTATCTCCTGGAGAGCGATGAGGATGTGCGCCGCCGCCGTCAGGGGGTCGATGCCGTTCTGGGGCGCGGAGCCGTGACAGCCCTTGCCATGCACCCGGATGGTGAAATAGTCCGCCGCTGGGGCGCTGACACCGGGGGCGGAGACCACCACCGTTCCCGCCGGGAGCGGCATTCCCGCCGCTACATGAATCATCAGGGCTGCGTCGGGTCTGGGATTTTCCAGCACGCCGGAGGCAATCATGTCCTTGCTGCCCTCGAAAACTTCCTCCGCAGGCTGGAACATGAGCTTGACCATCCCGTCCAGCTCCGACTCGTGGGCTTTCAGGATTTTCGCCGCGCCCAGCAGCATTGCGGTGTGCATATCGTGGCCGCAGGCGTGCATCCGTCCGTTCTGGCAGGCGAACTCCACGTCGGCCTCCTCGGCAATGGGCAGGGCGTCCATATCCGCCCGAAGCAGCAGAACCTTCCCGCCGGGTTTGCCGACGGTGGTGACAAGCCCGGCTCTTCCGCATTCCTGAACGGTGTATCCCATATTCATAAGCGCGGATTTTACATAAGGCTTCGTTTCCGTCAGGTCAAATCCGGTTTCCGCGTGGGTGTGAAGCCACAGACGATGGGATTTGATTTCCTCCTGAAGCGCTTTGGCTTCGCGTAAAATTTGTTCCTTCGTCATATAAATCAGCCCCTTTCATCTTTAGTATGCCTCGCTACAGAGAAAAGTCCGCATTGTCGTATTTGGAAAAATCCACAGCCTTGGGCTTGGCCGGGATGCGCTTGCAGGGATCGTACTTGAATTTGCGGCACTGGTCGTCCACCGTTTTCAGTCCCTTTTTGGCGCACAGGATCTGCCCGCCGCCCAGACGGGCGCCGTTCGCGCAGTAGGCGCAGGAGCGTTCTATTTTCTTGCGAAACAGCATAACGGTACCCTCCCAATCTTCATTCCTGTATTATACACCAATTACTTTAGAAAAGCTACTCTTTTTTTGAAGCTTTATCGCCAGCGCCCCGATAGACAGCGCCCCGAAGGGAAGCCAGACGCCGTAGGCCATCAGCACAGCCAGGGCGAGGGAGAAAAGCGTTTGCAGCAGCTTTCCTAAAAAGTACGGTTTCATGGAAAGTTCTGCCGTGACGGACACGGTCTGCATGGTGACGCACAGGCCGCCGAAGGCCAGTAGCCCCGAGCAAATGCAGAACCGGGCGGAGACGTCCGCCACGGCTAGCAGCTCACAGCAGCCGTTGGAAAGCTCTAGAATCCCCGTAATTGCGACCTGTACCGCCGCCGGGAGAATCCCGAAAATCCACCGTTTCAGAAATGCCAGCAGAACCCGGAAAAGCACAACCCAGCCGCACACCGTTGCCATGACCTGAATCGCGGTGTTCAGGGCGGAAGTGGGGGAATGGGGACTCGTCTTTGTCAGTCTGACGGGGGCGGTAGACTTTTTCGGAATCACCAGCGACGCAAATAACGCGCCCGCAATATGAATACCCCACAGCGCCCAGGCCATCCAGCGACGGGGAAACATGGAAGCCGCCATGCCGAACAGGAACGCAGGCCCCGCGTTGCTGCAAAAAGAAAGCAGACGTTCCGCCTCCGGTTTTGTCAGCTGCCCATTGCGGAAAGCAACAGCGACGTTCTGCGCCCCCACGGGGTACCCGCCCAGAAACGCTGGGATCAGCAAGGATTCCGCTCCCTCCGGCATTCCGAACAGCCGCCCCAATGGCCGCAAAACGATCAAAGAGCTGCCAAGCAGGGAGCTTGTCAGCAGAATGGACAGCACAAAAAAGGGAAACAGGGACGGTATCACCGTCCGCAGGCACAGCC
>CAKTKF010000076.1 GCA_934569215.1 uncultured Oscillospiraceae bacterium | reverse complement strand
CATCGGTCACGCGGGAGGTGAACAGGATGGCCTCCCACAGCTTCTCCATGGCGGTGCTGGTGCGCATTCCGGGGAATACCTTCTTCGCCCAGGCCGCACCGGGGACAGCGGCGATGCACCACTGTTCCTTGTTTTCCAGCTGGTCGCTGTAGGGCTTCACGATGGGGTAGCGCATCTGCCGGGCCTTGGCCAGCTTCGCCATGTTGATGCCCTTCAGGCCGTCGGGATCTTCGGAAATCAGGTGGATACGGCAGGGAACCACGTCCACGTAGTGCTGCCATCTGGCCTTCTGCCACTCGGGAACCTCGCCCATGGTCTTGACGGACTGGTGGCGGACATGGAGCTTCTGCAGAGGCTGATAGTTCCACTCCACGCTGACCTTCTTCGCCTTGGCCTTGTAGGCTTCCTCCACGACCATCTGCACAAATTCCGGCTGGTCAAGATCGGCGTAAATCAGCACCTCCTGTCCCTTCCGGACGTTGACGCCGCTGCGGACGATCAGGCGGGCGTATTCTCTTAATACCGTTTTCTTCATAAAAATGTATCTCCTTTTCTTAAAAGCTCCGGGAAAAGCGAACTTTTTAGGTTCCCAGAGATTTCCTGGACTTTTGCTATAGTAGCAGATTTTCCCCAAAAGGTCAATGCTTGTTGCAATCCATTCAAAAATCGTTTATAATTGCCTCAATTCATCCACCAGTTTTTGCCGGGATATGCCGCATGATACACGCTCCCAGGCAGACCGGTTATCAAGAGAGGTATTCTTATGCTTACAAAAGAAGAATTTCAGCAGAAGGTTCAGGAAGGCGTCCGCATTCTGGACGGTGCCACCGGCTCCAATCTCCGCGCCGCCGGAATGCCCAAGGGCTGCTGCACCGAGCAGTGGGTGCTGGAAAATCCGGAACCCCTGGTGGCGCTGCAGCGCGCCTATGCCGCCGCAGGCAGTCAGATCATCTACGCCCCCACCTTCCAGGCGCAGCCCATCGCCCTGAAAACCGTGGGCATGGACGCCCAGACGGAGAAAATCAACGAAGCGCTGGTGGCGCTGTCCCGCTCCGCCGCCCCCGGGTGTCTCATCGCGGGCGACCTAACTACCCTGGCCGTTTACTGCGACAGCTGGAACCCGGACTGCTTTGACCTGCTGGTGGAGAATTACCGCCGCCAGATCCGCGGTCTGATCGACGGCGGGGCTGACCTGCTCATCGGCGAGACCCTGCTTTATGCTCAGGAGGCGGAAGCCATTCTCACCGCCGCCGAGCTGGAAGGCGCTGGGGCAGCCATGTACTCCTTCACCCTACAATCCGACGGGGCGCTGCTCTCCGGCGCGGACGGCGGGAAGGTTCTGCACGATCTGGAATCGGCAGGCGCGGCCGCCGTGGGCTTTAACTGCGTGGCAGCGGACATGATGACGCCCCATCTGGTATCCAAGCTGCGCCGCAGTGTGAAGGTTCCTCTGATCTGCAAGCCCAACGCGGGCATTCCCACCATCAACGACCAGGGCGTCGCCGAGTACGCTCAGACGCCGGAGGAATTTACGGAAATCATGCTTCAGTGCCGGGACAACGGTGCCGCCTTGCTGGGTGGCTGCTGCGGTACTACCCCGGCGTTCATCGAAGCTCTTACGAAATCGCTGTAAATTTGGTACTCCGTTTTCGTTTCTTTCGCCGGAAACTCTTAAGATTTTCCAAAAAGCGGGCGTTTCGTCCGCTTTTCTTATTGCCAAGCCAGGTGATGTTTGATATAATTACATTGTTATGAAAAACAGAATTCATCTCTATGTCAGCCGCAAAAACGCGCTGACCTGGCTGATGGCGCTGTGCATGGTCTGCTCGGCAGTGGCCCGCATTGCGCTCTCCGGTTTGAAAGGGTCCGGAGACGCGCATTTCGTGTGGAGCCAAATCGTTCTGCCAATCGCGGCGGCCGTGCTGTATGCGCTCATCGCCCTCCTGTCCGGGGAAGAACGGTTCTATAAGACCGCCATTCCCGTCTGGCTCATGGCCTGGTACGCCGGTCTAACCTTCTCCGGCGGCGTTTCCAGCCGATTGATGGCGTTTCTGTTCTGGATCGCGGTGATTTTCTTCGCCTTCCTCTATACGGACATCACCGCCGGACGCCGCAAGCACGCTGTGCTACTTTTGTTCCCCATTCTGTGCTGTCCGCTGCTGTTCCTGCTGTACTGCTACCGGGCGTTCCTATTGCAGGGCGACCTCACCGCAGGCGGCAAATGCCTGCCGGACTTTCTCATGGTTCTGGGAATGCTGATCCTTCTTTTCGGCATTCGGGTGCATCCGGTGGGCGAATACCATCCCACCTGGGGCGACCGCACCGACGGACGCCGTCTGCGCACCCTGCCCCCCATGGCGCAGGTTTCCCCTTACATCATGGTCACCCGGAACACCTCGACGAACTTCTTTGAGGAGTCTCTGGAAATCAGCCACATCGACCGCTACATCCGCCGCAAGCGCCGGGAGGGTCTGACCAGCTTCGGCATTACCCACGTTCTGCTGGCGGCCTATTGCCGGGGCGTGTGCCGCTATCCCGGTCTGAACCGGTTTATCGCGGGACAGAAGGTCTATTCCCACGACGAGGATATCCAGTACTGCATGACCATCAAGAAGGAAATGACCGCCGACTCCCCGGACACCATCGTCAAGGTACATTTGAATCCCCATGACACCGCCGACGATGTCTACCGCAAGCTGCAATCCGCCGTGGAAAATGTCAAAAACACGCCTTTGGATTCCAATTTTGACAACACAGCGGGCGCCCTTACGTTGATTCCCGGCGTATTCCTGAAGTTCACGGTGTGGTTGCTGAAAACCCTGGACTATTTCGGGATGCTGCCCAAATTCCTGCTGGAAGTCAGCCCCTTCCACGGAAGTCTGTTCTTCACCTCCATGGGAAGCCTGGGCATCCCGCCTATTTACCACCATCTGTATGACTTCGGCAACCTGCCGGTGTTCGGCGCCTTCGGCATGAAGCGCCGGGCTGTGGAGGTGCAGGAGGACGGCACCGTGGTGGAAAAGAAGTACGTAGACGTCAAGTTCACCATGGACGAGCGGATCGTGGACGGCTTCTACTATGCCGCATTCTTCAAGCATTACCGCCGCATTCTCGCCCATCCCGAAATTCTGGACAATCCGCCCGAGGAAGTGCTGAGCGACATTGACTGACATGAAAGAGCAGATTCTCTCCTTTCTTCCCCAGGAATATCCCTGGAAAGACCGGTTTTTTGTATTTCCCGAGCTGGATTCCACCAACAATCGCCTGAAGGTCCTGGCTTCTCAGGGCGCTCCCCACGGCACCGTTCTGATCGCCGACCGCCAGACCGGCGGCCGGGGACGGATGGGGCGGTCGTTCCTCTCCCCGCCGGGGGTGGGGATTTATATGAGCATTCTGTTGCGCCCAAAGTGTGCGCCCCAGGAGCTGATGCACCTGACCTGTGCCGTCGCGGCCGCAATGTGCCGCGGGGTGGAACGCGCCGTTCATCTTCGCCCCGGCATCAAATGGACGAACGACTTGGTCTGGGGAAAGCAGAAGTTCGCCGGAATTCTCACGGAAATGGGGCTGAATTCTGCCGGGGGCGTTGACTGGGCGATCGTGGGTATCGGCGTTAACTGCTGCCAGAGGGCGGAGGATTTCCCCCCGGATATCCGGGACAGAGCCTGCTCCCTCGCCATGGCCGCAGGCCGGGAAATTGACCGCTGCCGGGTCGCCGCCGCCATGATGGAAGCGTTGTGGGAAATGGACGTCTCCCTGTTTACCGGCAAGGAGGACATGCTCCGGTTCTACCGGGAAAACTGTGTCACCCTGGGGAAGGAAATTTCCGTGGTGGGCGCGGGGGAGATCCGCCACGGACGGGCGCTGGACGTGGACGGCGAGGGCGCGCTGGTGGTGCAGTTCTCCGACTCCCACGTGGAGGCCGTCAACGCCGGAGAGGTCAGCATCCGGGGAATGTACGGGTATGTCTGAAAAGCTCCGGTTTTGTTTTCAATTTATTCCCAATTTACGTATTGCTTTTTTTGACAAGATTGGTTATACTTTGCTTGTATAAAAAATCTCCTGGAGGTCATTGCCATGAAATGTCATTGCAAAGGTTCTGGCTGCTCTGATTGCCGCTGCCGGCGCCGTCTACGTTGTCGCTACCTACGGTGAGCAGATCGTCGCCTGGGCGAAGAAGGTTCTCGCTTCCCTGCCCAAGTGCCCCTGCTGCAAGGAAGAGCCGAAGGCCGTCGAAGAGACCGCCGCTGAGGAAGCTCCTGCCGAAGAGCCTGCCGAGGAAGTTCCCGCCGAGGCTCCTGCTGAGGAAGTCCCCACCGAAGAGCCTGTCGCTGAGGTCACCGTGAACGCCAACGAGCCTGTCGCCGAAGAGGCCGACTTCGCCGAGTAATTTCCTTTTATAAGCAAAAATCCCGGAAAGCTGTCCGCTTTCCGGGATTTTTTAATCATTTCACTACTTCAGCTCTACCAGGACATAGCTTCCCTCGCCGCGGATCGTGTGGTACATGTTGTCCTCCAGAACGGGTAATTCCATTTCCCGCAAATCCACATCTGGATTCCATATGACGTTTTGCAGGTCATAGTAGCAGTAGAACCCGTACTGGGTCAGATCGTCTCCCCCGCCGAAGGTACCGGGGACGAGACGGTTCAGCATCTGGTAGTTTTGCGGCATATTCCGCAGAACCGGCGCTTTGCCGATGGCGCCGGACAGCTGCACCGTCACCGGCGTGTCCGACCGGAACGTCTCTATTTCCTGCAAGTCCGAAATCACCAGCTGGGTGCGGAAATCCGTGTAGTCCTTCTGGACGCTCAGGGCGTTTCCGTAGGTGAAGGAGAACACGAAGAAAACCCAGCTGAGCACCACCGCCGGTATCTTAAGCGGAACGCGCTTCTTCCCTTCTGCCGCCGTCATGCCGAACACGGTAAGCAGCACGCCGAAGCCGTACATTGCCCGGGGCGCGAAAACCGTGGATGCCAGCGCGGGATACAGTCCAAAGCACATCAGCCCCATCAGGATCAGTGCCGCAGCGGTCATGGCGATGGCGGGAAGCGTTTTCCGCCGGGAATCCAAAACCGAGCGGACGCAGAAGGCTGCCGCCGCCAGCATCGCCGCAATCCGCCAGAAGGGCTTGAAATCCGACAAAACCAGAGAATAATATCTTCCGAGATTTTTCAGGAAATGGGGAATCAGCTCCCCCGCCGAGGGCAGCGCGTTGCCCACGTAGCTGGTGTCGGCGGGAATCATGATCACCAGCTTGAAGAAAATCAACCCCAGCGCGTACCCCGCCGCAGATTTCAGACAAAACAGCCCGACCTTCCGGATGGATTCCCCGCGGCTCCACATCCGCAGTGCCAGCGCAACCACCAGCATGGGAAAAATCCCCGCCGCCGCCTGATAGCTGGTGCATACCGCCAGGATCCCCAGTCCGGACACAAGCACATACGCCGCAGTGTTCCGGTTCCGGTACAGCAGCGGCACCACCGCCGCCAGCACGGAAAGCGCCATATACGGCGCGTCAAATCGGAAGCTGATGCAGCCGAGGAAATAGGGATTCAGCCCCAGAATCGACAATACCGCCAGCTCCCAGCCGGAAAATGTTGTCCGCTCGTAGAAAATATACCCCATGAGTATTCCGGACACCGCCATAATGAGCATGGCAAGGATTTGGGGCAGCGGCGCGGCATCCGCCAGGTAGTCCCCCCCATGCACCAGCGTCGCCAGCGCCGTCGAGAGGTAGCGGCTGAAATAGTCCCACTGCTTATACCCCAGCGCCGCCCTGGGGGAATCGTCCATGTAGTAGAAATTCGCCAGAAGAATGGCGCTGATGCCCACCACGAAAACGGCAAACAGAATCAGCAGCGCCTTTCCCATGGGGATGCCGGTTTCCCCGGAACGAAGGGTTTCCGCTTTCGTCCTGCGGTAGTCCTCCTGACCGGCGGAGATATAATAGGAGATCACGCATCCCGCCGCCGGAGCCGCCGCGATGGCGAAGAACGCGGCGCAAAGGGGGACGAACAGCCCGTTCTCCATGCCGAGCACCCCCGCCACGCGCTGCATTTTCTGGGAATCGACCCAGTTGTGGTAGAAGTTCACCGCCAGCGCGCCGTTGAACGCAAGGCTCAGAGCCATGTGTACGGGATTGGAAAGCAGCGCCCGCACCCTCTGCCGGGAGACGGGCAGCCGCCACACCGCGGTGCACAGCAGCACCGCCGCCACGCCGCACCACACAAAGCCCGGCACCCACGCCGGGACGATCAGCAGCAGAAACGCGGCGCCGGAAAGCATCAGCAGTCCCTTTTCCG
>CAKTKF010000075.1 GCA_934569215.1 uncultured Oscillospiraceae bacterium | reverse complement strand
ACCGACTACGGCCCCGGCTTCCCCTTCTTCCTGCCCAAGGGCATGGTGCTGCGCAACACCCTGATCGACTACTGGCGGGAAGTCCACAAGCGCTACGGCTATGTGGAAGTTTCCACCCCCATGATCCTGAACCGTCAGCTGTGGGAGCAGTCCGGCCACTGGGATCACTACAAGAACAATATGTACACCACCGTCATTGACGGCGAGGATTATGCCATCAAGCCCATGAACTGCCCCGGCGGTATGCTGGTCTATGCCAGCGAACCCCATTCCTACCGTGACCTGCCCCTGCGGGTGGGTGAATTGGGTCTGGTGCATCGCCATGAGCTGTCCGGCGCGCTCCACGGACTGTTCCGCGTCCGGTGCTTTACCCAGGACGATGCCCACATCTTCATGACCCGGGAGCAGATGGAGAGCGAGATTCAGAACGTTGTCCGCCTATTCGACGAGGTGTACAACGTGTTTGGCCTGAAATACACTGTCGAGCTGTCCACCATGCCCGAAGACCACATCGGCACCGTGGAGGAGTGGGAAGCCAATCAGGAGATCCTGAAGAAGGCCATTACCGGCATGGGCAAGGACTTCGTCATCAACGAGGGCGACGGTGCGTTCTACGGGCCGAAGCTGGACTTCCACATTGAGGACTGCCTCGGCCGTACCTGGCAGTGCGGCACCATCCAGCTGGATTCCCAACTGCCCGAGCGGTTCAATCTGGAGTACACCGGCGAGGACGGCCAGAAGCACCGTCCCGTGATGATCCACCGGGTGGTGTTCGGCTCCATCGAGCGGTTCATCGGCGTCATCACCGAGCATTTTGCCGGTGCGTTCCCCCTGTGGCTGACCCCTGTTCAGGTCAAGGTACTGCCCGTCACCGACCGGGCGCACGAGTACGCCAAGGGTCTGACCCAGAAGCTGGTGGACGCGGGCATCCGCGCCGAGGACGACTGCCGCAGCGAGAAGCTGGGCTACAAGATCCGGGAAGCCCAGATGCAGAAGATCCCCTATATGCTGGTGGTTGGCGACCGGGATATGGAGAACGGCACCGTTTCCGTCCGTACCCGCAAGGGTGAAGACCTGGGCGCTATGACCATGGATGCATTCCTGTCCAAGTGCCTGGCGGAGATCGCTTCCAAGAGCAAGGACATCTAAATGATTCTGATCGGTGTGGTTTTTACGGGCGACCCCCGGATGCAGCAGGTGTTCCGGGGTAACTACGGCAAGGCCGTGCGCCGCGGGGGCGGCGTCCCGGTGTTCCTGCCCTGGAAGACGAAACATGCGGCGTTCTGGGCAAAGCACCTGGACGGCTTCCTGTTTACCGGCGGGGGCGACCCTGGCCCCAAATACTACGGCCAGTCCAGGAAACCGGAATGCGGTACGCCCACTCCGGCAAGAGACGAATTCGAGCTGGCGCTTCTGAAAGCCGTCGTGGAGACCGGAAAGCCGATCCTCGGCATCTGCCGGGGCGAGCAGATACTCAACGTGGCGCTGGGCGGAACCCTGATTCAGGACATCCCCAGCCAGCGTCCCGAGGCCGCCGGGGAAAACCACCGGGACAACGCTCATCGTTACGCCCCCGATCATCCCGCCCGGGTGCTTCCCGGCACGCTCCTGCGCAGTCTCATGGGCTGTGACGAGCTCCTGACCAACAGCGTCCACCATCAGGCAGTGGATATCCCCGCGCCGCGGATGCGGGTCTGCGCCCTCAGCCCTGCGGGAATCGTGGAGGGTATTGAAGCTGCGGACGGACGCTTCCTTCTGGGCTTGCAGTGGCACCCGGAGGCTGTGGCCGCCGTGGAGGAACGGATGCAGCGCCCCTTTACTGCGCTGGTGAAAGCCAGCAGAGAGCACAAGGCGCAACATTAAGATTTCCTGAATTTGCAGGCCGCCCCCGCCGGGGCGGCTTGTTTTCTTTGGGATAATGTGGTAAACTATAGCAAATCATAGAACTTGGCATATTGCCGCCGGACGAAAAGCGGCAATGGCCGTGACACTATTCTTTGTTTGGAGTTTCCTGAAATGAAAGCCTTTTTTCATCTTCTCGGCGCGGGACGAATTGCGGCGCTGATTTGCTGCGGTGTTCTGGCCGTGGCGGCGCTGTTCCTCAAATTCGCTGTTCCCGGCTACAGCTTTTCCGCGCTGGTGTGCCTGTGTTTGATCGGCATTATCCTGTTTTATACCCTGTTTCCCCTTGTGGGGCTGAAATTCCCGGTCTTTGCCAAGGTGGTGCAGACCGCCGTCACCGTGATCCTCGCGGTGGGGGTGCTGGTGGTCGGCATTACGGAGGGGATCATCATCCATGCCAGCTTCGGAAATCCGGAGGAGCCGGTGGATTACGTGGTGGTTCTGGGGGCCAAGGTGAACCGGGACGGTCCGTCGGTTTCCCTGTGGGATCGGATATGTGCCGCCTACACCTATCTGGACGAGCATCCCGATGTGACCGCCGTGCTTTCCGGCGGTCAGGGTACCGACGAGCCGATCACCGAGGCGGAGTGCATGTACCGGGAGCTGGTGAATCTGGGCATCGACCCCCAGCGCCTCTGGATGGAGGAGGACGCCACCTCTACCTGGGAAAATCTGAACTTTTCCCTTGACCTCATCGAGGGAAAAACCGGTGAGCGCCCCCGGAAGCTGGGTGTGCTGTCCAGCGAGTACCACCTGTACCGCGCCAGCCGGTTTGCCAAGGCGTGCGGTGTGGAATTTGTGGGGATTCCGGCCAAAACATCCCGTTTATCCCAGAAAATCAACCATTTCATGCGGGAAGTGGCTGGTGTCTGGCACTATATTCTGCTAGGAGGACAATATGATTAACGAAAAATATGCGGACTACGCCTGGGAGCAGACCGCCGCGCTGCTGGCCATCGACTCCCCCTCCGGCTTTACCCGCCGGGCAGCCGAATGGGTGAAGGAAGCCTTTGAAGCCCTGGGCTTCCCGGCGAGGATCACCACCAAGGGCGGCGTTCTGGCCGATCTGGGGGGCGAAAATGCCGAGGACGGCCTGTTTCTGGAAGCCCACAGCGACACCCTGGGCGCGATGGTTGCCCAGATCAAGGGCAATGGCCGTCTCCGCCTGACGGCGGTGGGCGGCATGGAGCCGAACAATGCCGAAGCGGAAAACGTCCGTATCTATACCCGTTCCGGCAAAATCTACGACGGCACCTGCCAGCTGTGCAACGCATCTGTCCACGTCAACGGGGAGTACGGCTCCGCCAAGCGCAGCTATGACACCGTGGAGGTCGTGCCGGACGAGAACGTCTCCACCGCCGAGGATACCCGGAAGCTGGGCATTGAGGTGGGAGACTTTGTCTGCTTCGACCCCCGTACCCGCCGCACGGCGTCCGGCTATCTCAAGAGCCGCTTCTTGGATGACAAGCTCAGCGTGGGCATTCTGCTTGGCTTTGCCAAGTATCTTTCCGATAACCGCATCACCCTGCCCCGGAGAACCTACGTCCACGTGACGGTATACGAGGAAGTCGGCCACGGTGGCGCAGGCTCCGTACCCGCCGGGGTGACGGAAGCCATTTCCGTGGACATGGGCTGTGTAGGCGAGGGCTTAAGCTGCACCGAGCGGCAGGTCTCTATCTGCGCAAAGGACTCCGTAGGTCCATACAGCTACGAGGTGGTGGGCAAGCTCATTGACGCCGCGAAGAAGACCGGCGCAGACTATGCCGTGGACGTCTACCCCCACTATTCTTCCGATGTGGATGTGACCCTGCGGGCAGGCTTCGACATCCGTCACGGTTTGATCGGCGCAGGCGTCTACGCCAGCCACGGCTACGAGCGCAGCCATATCGACGGTGTGTACAATACCCTGAAGGTGCTCTGCGGCTATCTGGACGTGTAAGCGGGTAAAATTTTCATGGGACAGGCCGGCACGGCCTGTCCCTGCTGCTTTTTGGGAAAATGTTGTCTGCGCGCTTGACTGCGTGCAGCAAATATTGTATGATAATATCAAACATATGGGCGAAAGGGGGGAGAGGTTACGGACACAAATCGCGTAAAGAAGGCTGCGGAATGGTTCTACATCAACGTTTTCCGGGACGAGGCCATCCAGCCGAGACCCCAGGCACCCCAGGCGCCGCTGCCTTCGCCCCTCCGGGCTGCCCGCTCTCTGGAAAACGGTATGCCCGCTTACCGGCAATCCCGGGAGTCCATTTTTGTAAAGCAGGGAAAGCTGCTGGCGAATTATGAGGACGACTATGTTTACGACCGGCCGGTGCTCCGCTATTTCCCCACCTACCAGTCCCTGACCGACCCGGAGTTGCGGGGGTATTTTTCCTGGCGAACGAAGCTGCGCCGGGGGGATTTGCAGAAAACATCCCTGAGCTATGCGTTTTTGTATATCTACGAGCTGCTCAACCAGATCGGCGTGGCCGACCCCATGGACGGCTACCGGAAGCTGACGGAGTTCCGGAACGCATATGGTGCGCTGGATGGCGGTATTCTGCCATATCTGGACCTGTGGCTGATGGACTATGTGGTCTATTACGATCTGGATGCCGGACTTCTGGCGGATACGCCACAGGTGCGGTTCAACCGGGATATCGCCGTGCTGGACAGCATCCAGAGCCGGGACGACGGGGAAATCGCCCATGCGGTGAAGCAGCTGTCGCCCAAATGGCTGGAGCGCTCCAAATTCTACAGGGAATACCGGGAGGACTGCGATACCGTGATCGTCCGGGTGCTGCGGCGGATGGCGGAGCATTACGATACCCGGTGTAAGAAGACCATGGTGGAGCAGTATTTTGGAAGCTTTACCCAATCTCAGGCGATTTTGTTCGACTCGGCGGTCTTCCATAAACGTCAGGAGCAGGGAAGCCGCCAATACATGGTGGACGAAAACTATATTTACCGCTGCCGGAACGGCCTGTGGAGCGTGCAGAAGTACAACTGCCTGCCCCATTCCAACGGGAAGCTGGGAGATGTTCTGAAAGCCATCGACGGCGTGATGCGGGAATGCTATGGTTACGGCCGCCCCATTCAGTACAAGCTGGATACCAAGTGGATCCTCAAGATCATTCAGGAGGAAGCCCGGAACCTTCTTACGGAAAAGAAGGCGGCGGAGGAGAAGAAAATCACCATCGATTATTCCCGGCTGGACAGAATCCGGGACGACGCCGCCGTCACCCGGGACAGACTGATGGTGGAGGAGGAAGCGGAGGAGGAAACACCCCCCGTGCAGCCCCCTGCGCCCGCCGAAGAACCGAAGGACACCCCCCTGACCAGGGAGGAGTACCGGCTGCTGCAAAGCCTGCTGTACGGCCGGGATTACGGCTGGGTGCGGTCTTCCGGGCTGATGCTGTCCGTCCTTGTGGACGGCATCAACGACAAGCTGTACGACACCTTTTCCGATTCGGTTCTGCTGGGCGACGACCCGCCGGAGCTGATCGAAGACTATATTGCGGATTTGAAAGAGATGATTCATCCATGAAAATACCAAAAAGAATTGCCCAAGCGCTGGTCAACTCCCTGAAAGGCGGCGTCGTTCCCCGTGTCGGCCTGCCCTACGTCACCGTAGGGCGGAAGGACGAGATTGACGCTCTGCTGCGGGATGTGGACGTTATCGCCGACGGGGGCGCGTCCTTCCGTTTTATCGTGGGCAAATACGGCAGCGGCAAAAGTTTTCTGCTCCAGACCATCCGGAATTACGTGATGGCGAAGAATTTCGTGGTGGTGGACGCCGACCTCTCCCCGGAGCGCCGCTTGCAGGGTACCCGGGGACAGGGGCTGGCGACCTACAAGGAGCTGATCCGCAACATGTCCACCAAGACCAAGCCGGAGGGCGGCGCGCTGCCCCTGATTCTGGATCGGTGGATCAGCAGCGTGCAGCAGGAGGTCATGGCCTCCTCCGGCCTTGGGGTGACCGATCCCGGCCTTGCGCCGCTGGTGGAAAAACGGATCTCCGCGGTGATCGGCGCATTGAACGAGATGGTTCACGGCTTCGATTTCGCCAGGCTGCTGACCCTCTACTACAAAGCCCACTGCGCCGGCGACGACGAGACGAAGGCCAAGGTGCTCAAATGGTTCCGGGGCGAGTACGCCACGAAGACCGATGCCCGGCAGGAGCTGGGGGTAAATATCGTCATCACGGACGACGACTGGTATGAATATCTGAAACTGTTCGCCTGTTTCCTCAAGCAGGCAGGCTACGCCGGTATGCTGATTCTTATCGACGAGCTGGTGAACATCTACAAAATCCCCAACGCCATCACCCGGCAGTATAACTACGAAAAAATCCTGACCATGTACAACGACGCCATGCAGGGCAAGGCGCAGTATCTGGGCTTCATCCTCTGCGGCACGCCCCAGTGCATGGAGGATCCCCGACGGGGCGTATACAGC
>CAKTKF010000074.1 GCA_934569215.1 uncultured Oscillospiraceae bacterium | reverse complement strand
CTGAAGGATCAGATGCGTGAGCGCCTGGACAAGACCGCTCTGGAAATGTACGGCGTAGAGAACTTCACCGACATGATTGCCGATGAGACCATCTGCACCGAGGACCCCGAGCAGCTGCTGAACTACCTGTCCGAGGTGGGCCACCCCGTCCTCAGCATGGAACCCTTCGATATGTAATCTCCAAAAAATGGGGGAGCGGTTTTACCGCTCCCTCAAACTGTCCCCAAAGGCCAGCGGCCTTTGGGGACAAAGGGAATTGCAGTCTGCTGCGCGCACTCCTTGGTCGCCTACGGCGGCCAACTCGCACACTCCGCAGCCTGAGAGGTATTTTGCGTCAGGTACACGCCCTGACGCAAAATGATTTAATTTTATTTGCCGCCTGCTGGCGGCTTGCCTCTGCGAGGCTTTTGAATATTGATGGGCGCCCGGAACGGGCGCCCATTCTTTGCTTAGCAGCCGCAGCCGCAACCGTTATTGTTGTTCTCGCAGCCGTTCCAGCCGCCGCAGTTGCAGAACAGAAGGATCAGAATGACGATCCACCACCAGTTGTTGTTCAGGCAGCCGCACAGACCGTTGTTGTTGCACATAGAAGTTACCTCCGATATCGAATTTTGAGCTTTGCCGCTCATTCCATCGTATTCCGGAGACGAAAAAATGTGCAGTGGGCAGGCGCACCGCGAAAAATATCCCGCAGAGGGCGTTCGCCGGCGCTCCATATACGGAAAAGTCCCCGGCAAGCGTATCGCTTGCCGGGGACGAGTATCATTTGGGGTATGGCTCTTTCCGGCTGGTTTGTCCCAGCAGATAGTCGATGCTGACGTGGTAGAAGTCCGCCAATGCGCGAAGCACCTCCGTGGGAATGTCCCGCTTGCCGGTCTCGTAATTGGAGTAGCAAGCCTGGGTGCAGTGAAGCAGCCGCGCGATATCCTCCTGCTTGAGGTCATGATCCTCCCGCAGATTCCGAATGCGTTCATACATGGCGTACACTCCTTATACGGAACTCCAATTAAAATCAAAATTTTAATCAGAACAGTATCAATCCAGATGCTCTCCCTCGTCCCGGTAGGCGCTTTCCAGCGGGGAGGCGGCGTTGGCTTCGGATTGGTACCTGCCGACCACCTTTGCAGCCAGGTCTACCGGAAGCAGCGTTCCCGCGCCGGCGACGCAGCCGCCGGGACAGGCCATGCCCTCCAGCAGATACCCCTTGTATTTGCCCGCCTTGGCCATCAGCATCAGCTTGCGGCATTCCCGCAGCCCCTCTGCCCGGGCGGTCTTGACCTCCAGCTCCGGATGCTCCTGGCCGATGAGCGCCGTCACCGCACCGGCGACACCGCCGGAAACGGCAAAGCCGCGGCCGGCGGCGGTGCCTTCGTTCAGCGCGTTCTCTTCGGGAACTGCGGCAAAGTCTACACCCTTGGCCTCGAACATGCCCTGCAATTCCTCAAAGGTCAGTACAAAGTCCACGTCGGAGCGGATGTCCGCCCGGATGGCCTCCAGCTTTTTCGCGGCGCAGGGGCCGACGAACACCACCTTGCAGCCGGGATGCTCCTTCTTCACCAGCCGGGCGGTGAATACCATGGGGGTCAGGGTCATGGAGATTTTCTTCATTTCCCCGGGGTACAGCTTCTCGATCATGGAGTGCCAGGCGGGACAACAGGAGGTCGCCATGTAGTCCTGCTGCTCCGGCACCTTTTCCAGAAAGTCCTTGGCTTCCTCGATGGTACACATATCCGCGCCCACAGCAACCTCCACCACCCGGTCAAAGCCCAGCACCTTCATGGCGCTGACGAATTTGCCGGGGGTGGAGAGCTTGCCGAACTGGCCGATGAAGGCGGGGGCGACGATGGCGATGACCTGATCGCCCTTGAGGATGGACTGAATGACCTGGAAGATCTGACCCTTGTCCACAATGGCGCCGAAGGGGCAGGACACCAGACACTGTCCGCAGGCGACGCACTTATCCTGATGGATAACGGCCTTGCCATGCTCATCGGAGCCAATGGCGTCCATACCGCAGGCCGCCTGACAGGGACGCTCCATGTGGATGATGGCGTGGTAGGGGCAGGCGTTTGCGCATTTGCCGCACTTGATGCACTTTTCCGGGTCAATATGGCTCTTCCCGTTGACAAAGGAGATCGCACCCTTGGGGCAGACCTTCTGACAGGAGGCGGCCAGACAGTTCTGGCAGTTTTCCGTCACCCGGTACTGATTTGTAGGGCAGGCGTGGCAGGCGTAGGGAATAATGTTGATCAGCGGCGGCTCATAATACTGCTCGGCAATGGCGGCGGCGTCCATGCCCTCGGTCATCAGGCTGCGGGTCTGGATGGGGCGGATGGACAGACCCATGGCAAGCCGCACCCGCTCTCCGGCGATGGCGCGCTCTAAGAAAATGGACTCCCGGTGCATGGGCTGGTCGCCGGGGACGATCTTGAAGGGCAGATCTTCTGCCTGGGTGTAGTCGCCGCCGTTGTAGGCCATGCGAGCGACCTCGGTGAATACGTTTTTGCGAATGTCTGTGATCAGCGATGGGATTCCTCTCATGTGGTATTTCCTCCGTATAAACTGCGGGGGGAGAAGGGCGGCGCCCCCTCCCGGTGGATACTCTGGCAAAGCCATTGTACCACATCGGACGGGAAGTTTCCATAGAAAAAATCCCGCATATTCATATCCTGGGGACATAGGTTGTACTACGAATCGTTTGGAGGGATGATTATGAAGCGGATGATATGTGCCGCAGCGCTGATCCTGTCGCTGTGCCGGCTTGCGCTGCCGGTGTCGGCGGCAGCGCTGGACGTGGCGGGGAAGAGCGCGGTGCTGATGGATGTCGCCACCGGAACCATTCTGTATGAGTCCAATTCCCATGAGCGCCTTGCCCCTGCCAGCGTGACCAAGGTCATGACCATGCTGCTGATTATGGAAGCGGTGGATTCCGGGAAGATCGCCCTGACGGATACGGTGACGGCCTCCGAGACCGCCGCCGCCAAGGGGGGCAGTCAGATTTACCTGAAGGCGGGGGAGACCATGCCCGTTTCCGACATGCTCAAATCCATCGCGGTGTCCTCGGCCAACGACTGCGCCTGCGCCATGGCGGAGCATATCGCGGGCAGCGAAAGCGCCTTTGTCGCCATGATGAACCGGCGGGCGCAGGAGCTGGGAATGAACGACACCACCTTCGTCAACTGCACCGGCCTGGACGACGGGGCGGACGCCGTGAACCATCGGACTTCCGCCTATGATATCGCCCTCATGTCCCGGCAGCTGCTGAAATACCATCCCCTCATTAAAAACTACACGACCATCTGGATGGACACCGTGCGAAACGGCGCCTTCGGCCTGTCCAACACCAACAAGCTCATCCGCTTCTATTCCGGTGCCACGGGACTGAAAACCGGCTTTACCTCCGGGGCGGGGTACTGCCTGTCGGCGTCGGCCATGCGGGACGGCATGGAGCTGATCGCCGTGGTCATGGGGGCGGAGACCAGCCAGTCCCGGAACGCCGCCTGCAAGTCATTGCTGGACTACGGCTTCGCCAATTTCGCGGTGATCAGCCCGGACTTAAGCGACTGCGAGAACCAGATCCCGGTGCGTCTGGGAAAAGACGCCGGGGTCAGCGCGGTGCCGGAAGCGGACATGGCGCTGCTCATTGACAAGGCGCAGAAAAGCGGCGTTACCAGTGAGGTGACGCTGGAACCCACCGTCACAGCCCCCGTCAGCCGGGGACAGCGCCTGGGGACGCTTACGGTAAAGTCCGGCGATCTGGTGCTGAAAGAGGTTCCGCTGGTGGCGGCGCAGGAGGTGGAGCGATTGACCTACGGGGAAATTTACCGGATGGTGCTGATGCGGGCGGCCATGGCAAAGGAAGGTCAAGGAGAAATTTCCGAAAAAATGTAAAAAACCTATTTACTTTTTCGCTTCTTTCGTGTATATTTGACTGCGAACAGAGTAGGAGACCTCGCGTTAAGTGCCATCGGGACGGGGAGTTTGCCCGAAGGACGAAGGAATGTTCCACGATGGGGTCACCGCACCCGCTGTTGCATATGGGATAACCTCCTTTATGTAGCAACGATACTCGGTCGGGCGAATGGTCGCGGCTTTTAGCGTTGCCCTTCCCCACGGGTTATATGTGTCTGCAATCTGCCTCCCCTTTCGGCGAAAAGCCGCAAGGGGAGTTTTTGCATACACGATTCCGTAGGGTCAATGCGGGAGCATGGGATCATCGCTGCATGAAAGGAGGACTTTTTATGTCCAGATTACAAAAGAGCAATACCCTGTATGCCCATCCGTTTTCCAAAGCCTACTGGCGTGACGCCGCCGCTGAGCTGAAGGACACCCACATGCTGGTGTTCGCGGCGCTCATGATCGCCCTGCGTCTGGTTATGAAGCAGCTGGCCATTCCCATTACGCCCTTCCTGAAGATCAACACCGCCTTCTTCATCAATGCCCTGGGTGCCATGGTCTTCGGCCCCGTGATGGCCATGCTGTCCGCCTGCATCACGGACGTGCTGGGCTACGTCATCCGGCCGGAAGGCATCTATTTCCTGCCCTTTATCCTGACGGAGGTCGGCGGTTCCCTGGTCTTCGCCCTGTTCCTGTACCGGGCAAAGGTCACAACGACCCGGGTCCTGCTCAGCCGGTTCACCGTCAGCCTGGTCATCAATGTGCTGCTCCAGACCCCCATTATGATGTGGTACTATGCCCTTTACATGGACGGCAAGCAGTATACCCTTGCCATGGTCGTCCCCGGCATGATCAAGAACATTTTTATGTTCCCCATCGAGTCCGTGCTGCTGACGCTGTTTTTGGGCGTGATGCTGCCCATCACCAACCGTCTCGGCCTGACCTACAGCGTAGGTCGCTCCAAGGAAGCCCTGAAATTCAACAAGAAGCAGATCGCCACCCTGGCGGTGCTGTTTGTCCTGGGCTGCGGCTGCGTGGCAGGATACCTGGGCTACTACTATGAGAACAACTCCCTGACGAAGAATTACTCTGCCGAGCAGGTGGTGGAGAAGAACCAGGAGATGTACGGCATTATTTCCGAGCGCACCCGGGGGAACAAGCCCTCCGTGGCCGTGGTCGAGTATGCGAAAAAGCCCTTCCTGAGTAAGGAAGTGACCTACACCGTGGCTTACTACGCCATCACCCCCGCCGACGGCTCCGCCGCGGAGAATTTTGACCAGACAGGGCTTTGGAGTCTGAAAAAGACCCCGGCGGCCAAGAACGAGAATCTGACCCGCCTGGGTACGGCCGTGATCGTCTGCAACGACAGCAGCGGCGAGGTGCTGCAATACACCTACACCCCCGGCGCTTGACTCCCGACTGGTACGTATTTGCGCATTAAAAAGCCTCGCAGAGGAAAGCCGCCCGCAGACTGCAAACCCCTTTGTCCCCGAAGGCCAACGGCCTTTGGGGACAGTTTAGGACACGCTTTCGCGTGTCCTTTTTTTGCATCTGCGGCACGAAACCTCCATGTGTTGCAGGAAAGCTGTCAAACTGCATATTCCCAAACGGCTTTTTTTGGAATTCTGCATAAAAATTGCAAAAAGGTTTGCATTTTGTGAAAGAGCGTGTTATACTGTGTGAGCGACACAAAATAGGATTCAAAAATGCAACATTAAAATTGAAAATGGCACACGCAAAGAACTGAAAGGGGTAATGGAAGTATGTCTCACAAGTATGTATACCTATTCACCGAAGGAAACGGTGGAATGCGGGAACTCCTGGGCGGAAAAGGCGCTAATTTGGCCGAAATGACCAACATTGGACTGCCGGTCCCCCAGGGGTTTACTATTTCCACGGAAGCCTGTACCAAATATTATGAAGACGGCCGTCAGATCAACGACGATATCAAGGCCGAGATCATGTCCTACGTGGACAAGCTGGAGCAGATCACCGGCAAGAAGTTCGGCGATCACGAGAACCCGCTGCTGGTTTCCGTCCGTTCCGGCGCCCGGGCATCCATGCCCGGCATGATGGATACCATCCTGAACCTGGGCTTAAACGAGGACGTGGTGAACGTCATGGCCGCCAAGTCCGGCAATCCCCGCTGGGCGTGGGACTGCTACCGCCGGTTCATCCAGATGTACTCCGACGTGGTCATGGAAGTGGGCAAAAAGTATTTTGAAGCCCTCATCGACCGGATGAAGGAACGCAAGGGCGTGACCCAGGACGTGGAGCTGGACGCGAATGATCTGAAGGAGCTGGCTTCCCAGTTCAAGGCCGAGTATAAGAGCAAGCTGGGCGTGGACTTCCCCACCGACCCCAAGGAGCAGCTGATGGGCGCCATCAAGGCCGTGTTCCGCTCCTGGGATAACCCCCGCGCCAACATTTACCGTCGTGAAAACGACATTCCCTATTCCTGGGGCACTGCCGTCAACGTCCAGTCCATGGCCTTCGGCAACATGGGCGACGACTGCGG
>CAKTKF010000073.1 GCA_934569215.1 uncultured Oscillospiraceae bacterium | reverse complement strand
AAGCTGAAGGCGTTCATGTCCGAATCCGACAACAAGCTCTCCTCCATGCGTGCGGATCACCGCACCAAGAGCAGAAGACGATAAAACAGGCTATCCTGTCCCCAAAGGCCTTTTGGCCTTTGGGGACAAAGGGTTTTGGATACGGCAAGGCTGCCGGGGCAGCCTGTTTTTCATGAGATGGAAACGGACTGCGGAAGGCGGGAAATTCTATGGGGAATGTTGTGATCACCGGCGGCTCCCGGGGGATCGGTGCGGCGGCGGTGGAGCTGTTCGCCGCCCGGGGCGACCGGGTGACGTTTTTGTATGAGAAAAACCATGCCGCCGCAAAAGCCGTGGCGGAAAAGACCGGAGCCACGGCCATCTGCTGCGACGTGGCGGACGGAGAAGCCGTGAACCGGGCATTTGCCCGGATCGGGGACGTAGACGTCCTCGTCTGCAATGCCGGGACGATGTACTTTGGGCTTCTGTCCCAGATGGCGGAAGCGGATTGGAACCGGCTGTTTGCGGTTAACGTAGGCGGGATCTACCACTGCGTCAACGCCGCCATGCCGTCCTTCCTCAAGACCCACCGGGGCAGCATCGTGACGGTGGCCAGCATGTGGGGGCAGGTGGGCGCGTCCTGCGAGGCGGCGTATTCTGCCACGAAGGGGGCGGTGATCGCTCTGACCAAGGCGCTTGCCAAGGAGCTTGGCCCCAGCGGCATCCGGGTCAACTGCGTGGCGCCGGGAGTCATTTTGACGGACATGTGCGCGAATGTCGCCACGGATATCCTTGCAGATATGGCGGAGGAGACCCCTCTGGGACGCAACGGTGCGCCCATGGATGTGGCGAAGGCCATTGCGTATCTGGCGGACGCGGAATTTGTCACCGGACAGGTGCTGGGCGTCAGCGGCGGGTACGTGATTTGAGAACAAAGGAGACTGTACTACTATGAAAATTGCCATCGGCTGTGACCACGGCGCGTTTGCGCTGAAGAATAAAGTTATCCAGCATCTGGAAAAGCAGGGCCATGAGGTCAGGGACTTCGGCACCTATTCCACGGCAAGCTGCGATTACCCCGACTTTGCCGCCGCGGCCGCCCGGGCGGTTGCCGGGGGGGAGTGCCGGCGGGGCATTGTGCTGTGTACCACCGGCATCGGCGTGTCCATCAGCGCCAATAAAATCGACGGCATCCGCTGTGCGCTGCTGTCCGACCCCTGGTCGGCGAAAATGACCCGCCTGCACAACGACACCAACATGATGGCGCTGGGTGCGGGAGTCGTGGGCGAAAATCTGGCGATGGAGATCGTGGACACCTGGCTTGGCACGGAGTTTTCCGGGGAAGCGCGCCATCAGCGCCGGATCGATAAGGTCATGGCACTGGAAAAGTAAGGGTTTTCCAATGAAACAGCAAAAAGAGGAAGCGATCACGCTTCCTCTTTTTTGTCGTTATCCGCCGTAGTAGCCCGCTTCCAGCAGGCGGGTCAGGGCTTCGTTGGCTTCCTCGTCGCTGAACAGCGTCGTGAAGCGCTTGTCCACGGCCAGGGCTTCCAGCGTCAGGTCAAGACGGTGCTTTTCCCGGAGGGCGTTGAAGCCGTCGCTGAGACGGCTGCCGGATAAGGCGCGGTGCGCCGTTTTCAGAGCGTCTTCGGCGGGGACGGGGCGCATCCGAATGCCAAGGGTCTCCGCTTTTTCCCGGTTCGCCGCCCAGGCGGCGATGAATTTTTCTTCCATGGTGTTCTCCTTATATCGCTGCATAAATATACATGTAAATCAGTCGCAAATACCAGGGCGTTTGCTCCAGCTGATGCCGGGCGTCGGTCAGGTAAGCTGTGAACTGTTCCAGCTCCTCCGCCGTCAGCGTGTGCTGGCTGAATTTGGCTTTCTGCGCCAGCGCTTCCAGGGCTTCCGGGGGTGTCTGGTGCAGAAGTCCGGACAGCAGCTCCGCCTCCTGCCACATGGCAAGCCCCCGGGCGTTGGGGCGGGCGGTTTCCTGTCTGCGGCGGCGAAGGTGAATGCGGATGCTCCGCTGGGCTGTGACCGTCAGAACCAACAGTGCCAGCGCGAACAGTACGGCCAGAATTTTTCCGGTGTTATGCTGTGTCGGCGCGTCCGGCTGGGATGGCGTGGACTCTGCGGGAACCTGCGGGTTGGAGGGCGCGGTTGCGGATGGCGACGGGGTCGTCGGCTCCGGTGAGCTTGGCTGGACGGTTTCCTGGGTGGCTCCCGGGACGGCCTCCGGGGTGGGCTGCCGCGCTGCGGCCATGTCCGACGGGGTAGCCTCCAATACCAGCCAGACGCCCAGCGTCGGCTCGTAATATTCCGCCCAGGCGTGGGCGTTTTTCTCGGTGACAGTGGCAGGCGTGCCGGGGGCGGTTTTCACCAGATAGCCGCTGACGTAGCGGGCTTCGATCCCCGCTGCCCGGAGCAGCACCGCCGCCGCCGTGGCGAAGTGGACGCAGTAGCCCGCCTCGGCGCTTTCCAGAAACCACAGGGCAAAATCCGTCTCCCCTTCACCCATCCGGGAGGGATTCAGGTCGTACCGGGCGGAAGCGCGGACGTAATTTCCGATTTTCTCCGCCCTCTCCACGGTGGAGGAAGCGCCGCCCAGAATATCCGCAAGAAGGGTTTCTGCCCGGGAGCGGGTCGCGTCGGGCAGGGTGAGATAGGGGGAACTGGGGTCGGGCGTGGGCGCCGACCCGGAAATTGCCGTCGTCCGCCAGTCGTCGGGAAGCCCGGCGCGGGGGATGACGTATTCGGTATATGCCCAGGTGTTGCTCATGTTTCCGCCGATGAGCGCCATGCCCCGGGCGGGATAGTAGGGCAGGTACAGTAATGCCCGCTCGCCTACTGTGCGGATGGACACATCGCCGTAATCTACCCCGGTGAGGGAAAAATCCTCCGTCCGGTGCCGGGAGGCCGTCCAGGTCATGCCGTCGTAGCCATCATAATCCTGCCCCCGGAGGTAGAGGGTGCCGCCGATCTCCGCCGTGACCTCCATCACCGTTATGGGCGATTCGATTCTCCGCCCCAGAGACGCAAGGCGCACATGATCCGGCTCCTGAGAGGAGACGGAAACGGTCACCTCCTGCCGGACGTTTTCCACCTTTTCCGGGATGCTCTGGAACCACGACAGAATCGCGTCCCGGGTTGCTTCCGAGCGGTTTACATAACTCTCTTGAGGGAATGCCAGAAACAGCGCTGCCAGCGCCAGAGCCGTGGGGATCGCCGCCATGGCGGTCAGGCGGTTGCCCTGGGGGGCGCTTTGCCTGCGGACACGGCCTGTGAGAATCAGAAGGACGAGACCGAACAGCAGGCAGAATAAATACGGCACATCCGGGACGGTATCCGTCACCACCATGCAGGCAGAAAGGGGGATCAGCGCCGCCGTCACCGGGAGAACTGCCCCCAGTTTCCGGCACACCGACCAGGTCACGGCGGCGCTCAGCAAAACGCCCAGGGCGGCCATGGGAATATCCACAACTGCCGCGCCGCCTAACGGCGGAACGGGCGTCCAGCCGTAGGCATTGCCATAAACGGAGGTCATGCGGTACAGCAGCCCAAACAGCTGCTCCGCCGATTCGTCCTGCTTCCAGACATAACCAGCGCACAGCGCCAGGGCACACAGTACCGCCGCGCCGCCCCATTTCAGGCTGAAGGCCGCGGCGCAGAAAATCGACGCCCCAGCGCAGATCAGCACCACTTTTGCATAATTATCCAGCGGCAGGTCGAATCCGCTGACCACGCATCCCACGGCGCCGAAGGCGATCAGAAAGGCCAGCGCCGCCGCAATTCCGGCGGTGACCCAGATTTTACGCTTCATCCGGCTCACCTCCGATGTGGTACTGCCAGGAGGCGGCAAAGCCAAAATCCCGGATGGAGCCTTCTTTTGCTTCCCCGGTGCACAGCAGCGTGTCGATGGCTTTGCTCAGCTCCTGCTCCGTCTGCACCCACGATGACTGCACGCCGTCGGCGGTCAGGGCGCGGATCTCAAAGCGGATGTCTTTTCCCACGAGATAGTTCCCCAGCCACAGTAGCCGCCCGAATTTCCTGTCCAGCTCCTCCGGCGTTCCCCGGAGGGTCATGGTCAGCATCACCAGCCCCCGCTGGGGTTCCATGGGCTGACGGATCATCCATTTTCCTGTCTTGGCGGTGAGCTTCCAATGCACCTGATTCAGGCTGTCCCCGGGGCGGTAGAGCCGAAGCTCATGGTTTTCCGCAAAGCCGCCGGGCTTGGGCTTCCACGCCCGGGCAATGTAACGGTCAAGGTCGGGTATGGCGGGAATGGGCAGGGGCTTTGGGCGGACGAGGACGGTCTTGGCCGCCACCTTCCTCACCGGGAAGGCAAACAGCCCCAGATAATCGCAGACCCGCGCCCGCGCCACCGTGACGGCGATGCCGCCGCAATGCTCCGTAGGCAGGCCGGTTCCCGGATGATAGCGCCGGACTTGTCCGGTGATGCAGCTGCGCAGACGGATTTTTCCCTTGAAGGGAGGCAGCGGAAAGGCGCTGCTGCCCAGCAGCCAGACTTCCCCCTCCGTACCCATGGGAACGGCGTCCGCCCCGTCCGGGGACAGGCGGAAGGAAAGCATAGCGGGGATGCTGATAACCAGCGACAGCCAGGGAAGCCCCCCTACGATCACCAGCGCCAGCCAGGAAAACCATTCGCCGTAGGCAATGTAAAATACCCAGCAGCCAAACAGCGCCGCCAGATACCACAATCTGCGCCCGACCATGTCAGCGTAGCCGGGGGGCGGGGACGGCGGCGAGGATGTCCTGCAGCACCGCCTGGGGCTGCTTGCCCTGGGCTTCCGCCTTGGGGGAGAGAATCAGCCGGTGGGCGATGGTGTGGGCGAAAACCTCCTTCACGTCCGCCGGAGTCACGTAATCCCGTCCCCGAAGCCGGGCGACGGATTTCGCCATGGCGGTGACGGCCAGGGTCGCCCGGGGGCTTGCACCCCGGAGAATGTCGGCGCTGCCGCGGGTGGCGCTGATGAGGGATACAATATAGTTGACCACACTGTCGCTGAGGTAGGTCGCCTCCACCGTGTCCTGCATGGCGGTCAGGTCTTCCCGGGTCATCAGAGGGGTCAGCTCGTGGAGGGGATTGCCGCCCTGCCGGTTCAGCACCATGGCTGCCTCGTCCTTGGGGCTGGGATAGCCCATGGACAGGCGCACCATGAATCTGTCCATCTGGCTGTCAGGGAGCAGCTGGGTCCCCGCCGCGCCGGTGGGATTCTGGGTGGCGATGACCGTAAAGGGTTTTGGCAGGGGGTGGCTGACCCCGTCCACCGTGACCTGCCCTTCCTCCATGGCCTCCAGAAGGGCGGACTGGGTGCGGGAGGTGGCGCGGTTCAGCTCGTCGGCGAGGAACAGATTGCACAGCACCGCGCCGGGCTGATAGCGCATTCCCCCGGCGGCGTCAGGCACGGAATAGCCCGTCACATCGGAGGGCAGGACGTCCGGGGTAAACTGCACGCGGCTGCAGCTTAAACTCAGCACCCGGGAAAAAGCCAGCGCCATGGTGGTTTTCCCCACGCCGGGAATGTCCTCCAACAGGATATGCCCCCGGGCGAGGATCGCCGCCAGCACCCACAGCAGCACGGGATCCTTTCCCACGACCACGGTTTTCACCTGGGTGAGTATCTGCTGGGCGTAGCTGGCTACGGAATTGTCTTTGGCCGGCATCCAACCACCTCTTTCCATAAGCAAATAATTTCCCCTATTGTACTCGTTTTTCCTTAAAAAAACAAGTCGGAGGGAGCGCAAGCGCCTTAAGATTTCCTTGCGGCGGGGCGGATTCCCGGATTTTTTCGTAAGAAATGCAAATATGGAAGTGCAGATAGTGATTGCAAACCGGCAAAAATGTGGTATCATATGTTAAAACTATCTTTCTTGGGAGGCTGCCATGTCGATTCAGACCGCTTTAGATGAATACAACCTGGCGCTGAAACAGGGCCAGAAGGAATACCGGGAGCTTGTGATGGAGGGGCGCTCGCCCTACCCCGCCGTGCTGGACGATATCCTGCCGGAAAACAATACGGATTCCGTGGTGGACGTGGGGCTGGTGGAAATCCCCTCGGAGCGGATCATCGGCACCAAATCCGCCGGACGCATTACGGCCTTCACTGCCTCCTTCCGCCCGCTGCTGGATGTCAAATCCGAGTTTGCCATCAAGTGGGTCAACCTCTGCAACGCCCACCTGGGGGAGACGGGCATCACCGACCCCATTTTGTGCTACGAATACTTAGGCAATTTCTACGTTCAGGAGGGCAACAAGCGGGTCAGCGTCCTGCGGCACTTTGGCTCCCCCCGGATTCCCGGCACCGTCAAGCGCATTGTGCCGCCCCTGACCGATGAGCCGCGAATTCAGGCGTACTATGAATTTATGGACTTTTACAAGGCCTCCCACCTGTACTGCGTCCAATTCCGCCATCCCGGGGATTATGCCAGGCTTCTGGCGCATCTGGGGAAGAAAAGCGACGAAATCTGGGAGGAATCGGA
>CAKTKF010000072.1 GCA_934569215.1 uncultured Oscillospiraceae bacterium | reverse complement strand
AAGAAGGCCAAAAAGGAGACCCGGATGGTCTATGACGAAAGCACCGGCAAGTACGCCTTCAACCAGTACGGCCAGGTCATGACCGACCTGAAGACCGAGGAGGTCGAGGCCTTCCGGAACGTCATCGTCATGTACGCGGACATCACCACCACCGGCATTTACCACATTGCGGACTTTTCTGCCGGCGGCACGGGCTATTTTGCCTGCGGCGGCAAGCTTATCCCCATCACCTGGAGCTGTACCGGGGATAAGGAGCCGTTCCGATTCTTCACGGAAAGCGGCGAGCCGCTGGAGCTTGGCCGGGGCAACACCTATATGGCCATCTGCACGCCGGAATCTCCCGTAGTCTGCGAGGGAATGCCGGAGCAGCCCGCCGAAACCACGGCCGCGTCCTGAGTCTGGGACGGATATTCCGAGAAACGAAAAGCGCCCGCCGCGTCCAGCGGCGGGCGCTTTTGCACGAATGAGCAACTTGCACCGAAAAATAGGAAAAACTGATCGGAATTTTACAAAAATTACACTTTACAACGCAGTGGGCTTATTGTATAATGTATTCCGTACGGAGATATCGAAAGCCGTATCTGAAAAGTAAAATACTGCTTTCAGCAGTAATAAAAATGGAGGAATTACCATGTCTGTTAAAGTTGCAATCAATGGTTTTGGCCGTATCGGCCGTCTGGCTTTCCGTCAGATGTTCGGTGCTGAGGGTTTCGAAGTCGTCGCTATCAACGACCTGACCTCTCCCAAGATGCTGGCTCACCTGCTGAAGTACGATTCCACTCAGGGCAACTACGCTGCTCAGGGTCACGTCGTTGAGGCTGGCGAGGACTACATCACCGTCGACGGCAAGAAGATCACCATTTACGCCAAGGCCAACGCTGCCGAGCTGCCCTGGGGCGAGCTGGGTGTGGACGTTGTCCTGGAGTGCACCGGTTTCTACACTTCCAAGGCCAAGGCTCAGGCGCACATCGACGCCGGCGCCAAGAAGGTCGTCATTTCCGCTCCTGCCGGCAATGACCTGCCCACCATCGTTTACAACGTTAACCACAACACCCTGACCAAGGAAGACAACATCATCTCCGCCGCTTCCTGCACCACCAACTGCCTGGCTCCCATGGCCAAGGCTCTGAACGACGGCTGGAAGATCCAGTCCGGCATTATGTGCACCATCCACGCTTACACCGGCGACCAGATGATCCTGGACGGCCCCCAGAGAAAGGGCGACCTGCGTCGTTCCCGCGCTGGTGCCGTGAACATCGTTCCCAACTCCACCGGTGCTGCCAAGGCCATCGGCCTGGTCATCCCCGAGCTGAACGGCAAGCTGATCGGCGCTGCTCAGCGTGTTCCCACCCCCACCGGCTCCACCACCATCCTGAACGCCGTTGTTGAGGGCAACCCCACCAAGGAAGAGATCAACGCCCAGATGAAGGCTGAGGCCACCGAGTCCTTCGGCTACAACACCGATGAGATCGTTTCCTCCGACATCATCGGCATGCGTTTCGGCTCCCTGTTCGATGCCACCCAGACCATGGTCATCAACCTGGGCAACGGCACCAGCCAGGTGCAGGTCGTTTCCTGGTACGACAACGAGAACTCCTACGTTTCTCAGATGGTCCGCACCATCAAGCACTTCGCTACCCTGCTGTAATTCCGGTTCGGAGAGCAGCGGATTGAGCCTGTTGCAAAATAGGCTTTTCGAAAAATCGTCCTAATGATTCAGCGGTAGAAACCACGGTTGCTTCGTGATTTCTACCGCTGTTTCCGGCTTTTGGAAAGGTGTTGAGATTCATGAAATTGAGAAACGCGGGAGTCTTTCTCCTGCTGCTGACCCTGTTCCTGAGTGCGTGCGGTCAACAGCCGGATGTGGAAACGGATCCCATGCGGGAGCAGCTTCGGAGCCGGTGCAAAGAAATTGCGTCAGTTTGCAATAAGGCAGAAACAGATTCCGGACAGACCCTTTCACAAAGCACCGTCGACGAGATGGAAGCAGCGCTGTATGACGCCGGATTGGATGTGATCGACACCAGCGAGGAATATCCCGCTTATCTGATGACGGCGGAAAGATTCCGGGATTTTTGGCGGAACGTTCAAAGCAGAAGACCTGCGGAGCAGGAGATTATTACGGTCGGAGAAAACAGCACGCTACATTATCAGCTGTTTACCTATGGGGACGGTGACGCCCGCGTTTACAGCATGGATTACCCGATGGGCGGCGGTTCGGAACTGTATTATGAGAAGCAAGATATTCCGGAATGGGATTTGACGGACAAAGGAAATTTCTATTACCGGCTCTACCCGGCCGGGGATAAACATTATGCCGACTTTTCCCTGATCCGGCTGGAAGCACCCGACCCGGAGCTGTGCGACCTGAACAGGAAGTACGTCATGGCGGGCGGATACATTGGCACGAACATGTATCTCACGGACTGGAACGAGGATAGCTTTGAAAATCTCAGCTTCAACGATGTGTGGGAGTATCTGTATTATGATACCTACGGCCAGCGGTTTCAGCCGGACGGATACACCTATATCAAGGAGCAATGCTGCTACAAGATACCTGCGGCGGAATTTGAGAAAGTAATATTGCCCTATTTCAGCATTGACCTGGACACGTTCCGGAAACTGGCACATTACAGTGAGGAAGGGGACTATTACCCCTGGCGGCAAATTGAAACAAATGATTATGTGTTCCTGCGTTATTACATGATCGAACCGGAAGTGACGGCCTGCCGGACGGACAGAGACGGAACGGTCACCCTGACCGTGGAGATACTGTCCACCGATCTGAAAACAGACTGCCTGTTTGCCCATGAACTGACGGTCAGACCGTTGGACAGCGGGAAATTTCAATTTGTCGGAAACAAAGTGACTTACCGGACAGAATATGGCCTGCCATACTGCGAACCCAGGCTTTCATGGGAGGAAACTGCATAAACCCGCACCGATATAGAGATATGCAAAAAATGGCCGCTCTGGACGTATTTCATCCAACAGCGGCCATTTTTTGATTGAAAATTTCCGGATTTTGTCAGGCGCTTGTTTCCGTGCCGTGTTCAGGGTTGCCAGAATTCACCGAGGCTCCGGCGCACTTTGCCGGTGTAGCCTGTGACCGGTTTAGCTTCCAGCATGGAGCGCAGCACCGCTTCCTCGGTGGCCTCCGCAACGGCGCGGAAGGCGTCGTCTATGTGGGACTCGTGGATGCAGCGGAAATCCAGGCAGTCGCCCTGCGCCGGAATCCGGTTGGCGGTGGAAAAGCCTACCATGACCTCGCCACTGCCGTGGCCGATGTAGCTGCCCAGCCGGGCAAGCCCCACGCTGCACCGGCGGATGATCCGCCCCAGCTGGCGGGAGGTGACGGGCAGGTCGGTGCCGACGATCATGATGCAGCTGCCCTCGTCGGGAGTGTCCTCCCGGATGCGTTGCTCGATCTCCTTACCGATATTCTCTCCGCCGACGGTCAGATCCCGCAGACAGCCGTGGTTCGTCAGAACCAGCACGCCCACGGTAAAGGTCTCCCCGACGATGGAAACCAGCCGGGAGGAAGAACCAATGCCGCCCTTCAGGTCGTGGCAGGTCATGCCCTTGCCCGCGCCCACGTCGCCCTGGGCAAAGTCCGCCGACGCGGCGGCAATGGCGGCGAACACCTCCGCCTGCCCCACCGCCCGGTGGCGGATGTCATTCAGGGACGCGTCGTTGCACTCGCACACCACGGGGTTCACGGAATAAACCGGATATCCCTGGCGCTCCCCCTGGCGGCACATGTATTCCACCATGGCGTCGTGAACCAGTCCCACATTCAGGGTGTTTGTCAGGGCGATGGGGGTCTCCAGCGTCCCCAGCTCCCCGATCTGCATCAGTCCCGTGGTTTTCCCGAAGCCGTTGAGAACGTGGTAAGCCGCGGGCATCTTGCTGCGGAAAATGTCGTCCTCGCAGGGCAGAATCACCGTTACGCCGGTTTTGTGCCGTTCATCGTCCACGGTGCAGTGGCCGACGCGGACGCCGGCCACGTCCGCGATGGAGTTCCGCGGCCCGTGGGGCATACGGCCGATGTTCAAATCCATAAAAATTCCTCCCGAGTGTTTTTCTGACATTATACCGTTTCGGACGGAAGAATGCAACGGTTTTGCCGGAAAGCGGGAGATTTCCCGTGAAGCGGCAAAAAATCCCGTGTTCATTCTGTTGCGGAGGGGCAACTCCTTATGATATAATGAAGATGGAGAGTGATAGAATTGGGGAAGCACAGTAAAATGAGGCGCATCGGTATGCTGATCCGCCAGATCTGGGGCTGGTGGCTGGTGCTGCTGATCTGCGGCGGCGCGATCATTACGGGACTCGCCGCGCTGGATCCGCCCCCATGGCGGTGGGAGACCGCCGAGATCACGGTGGTGTCGGTGGCGGACTACAGAACGCCGGGTGCCCGTACCGGCATACTCGCCAATTCCCCCAAGCGCTACACCAACGCGGAAATGGTCACCGCTGCCGACGGAACCCGCTACTGGCTGGAACAGAGTCAGGCGAGTCTCGCCATGGGCGAAGCCTACCGTGTGGCCTATTTTGAAAGAAACGGCCTGCGGGTCATCCGGGAGGCGGCGAGGACGGATACCGCATCCGAGTTTGACCCGCAGAGCTGGATGAACATATGGCGGATGGACATGGTGTTCCGTGTCATCCTGCTGCTTGCGCTGGCGGTGGTGATCGCCCTGATGGTGTTGGAATTCCGCAAGGCGTGGGACAATGTGAAAATTCTGGAATATCAGGAGTCGGCCGCCCGGTCGAGGAAGGACAAGTGATTCAGTTGAAAAGATGCCCCTGCTGCGGCGCGCCCTACAACGGCAAGCGTTGCCGGGAATGCTACTACGAGCCGTTTACCGAGGAAATTGCCCATGGCCTGCACACCCATGAAGGTGAGCCGCTGGTCATCGAGGCGCCGGAGGACAGACCCGTCCGCCGGGGCGGCCCTACCCGGCACAAGGAGTGCAGAACCTATGCCGGACGGCGGAAAAAGACTATGCCAAAATGGCTGTGGCCGATTCTGATCGTGTTTGCGGTCATGGCGATACAGTATGCGCTGTACGCGGCCGTCTCCGAAAGAATGAACAGCGTATCCTCCCTATGGAGCGACGAGGACACCTGGGAGCCTGAAACGGAGGCGATAATTCGCCCGGAGGATTTCCACCACCAGACCGTCCTGTATGATAAGGACGGCATTCTCGCCGTGGCCGACTGGAAGGACGGGGACACATACACGGAGGAAATTCCCGTCTACGTTCGCAACGATTCGGACAGGGACGTTATGCTCATGAGCAGCATGGACAGCGTCAACGGCTACATGACGGAGGATCGCCTCTTTTTCATCCTGCTGGAAGCGGGGCGGGAGGAAATGACCTCGATCTGGGTCAACGATACCGACCTTGAAAGCGGAAATATTGAAACGATCGGCGAACTCTCGTTCTGCTTGGAAGTGACGGATGCCGACGACTACGATTCGCTGGATTCTACGCCCCCCATTACCCTGCGCGCCGACAAGAACTATGTCCGGTCGGTGGAGAGCGGCGGCACGACGGTTCTGGAGAAGGCGGGTATCACCCTTACCTACACGGGCAGCGAGGGTGAGCTTTGCGAGGACGGCACGTTCCGGTTCCGGGTGGAGAACCATTCCGGGCGGAATATCTGGCTCTACACGATGGAAACCTATGTGAACGGCGAATCCAGCGATCTGTTCCTGTTCGACGAGCTTGCGCCGGACACCTGGGGCAAGTGCGAGATGTGGCTGTATGACGCGGACGTGAAGCGGGTTCGGGACATCACCTCCCTGGAGCTGGTGCTGGGCGTCCTGGATCATGACACCGATGAGCTTCTGGTGGAAAGCAAGCGGATCAGCATTCCCGTTACAAAATAGTGTTTTCCCCCGGCTGCATCAGCAGCCGGGGGATCATTCGCTTCCAAAAAATCCGCGAAAAAAGCAACGAGCCATTGAAAGAACGGCGGAAATTTGATACTATATAAAAAACATGGGGCAGCCACGCGCCCGCCCCGGAAGATGACCAGGTGAAACCATGAACACCAAAGAAGATTACATTGCCGTCTTCGACTCCGGCGTGGGCGGCATCAGCGTACTGCGGCACCTGCGGCGGGTCATGCCCGGGGAACGGTACCTCTATTTCGGCGACTCCGCCAACGCCCCCTACGGAACCAAAACCAAGGATGAGGTGGAAGCGCTCACCTTCGCCGCGGCACGTCGGCTGATGGCTCAGGGGGTCAAGGCGCTGGTGGTGGCCTGCAACACCGCGACCTCCGCCGCCATCCACGATCTGCGGGAGGCCTATCCGGATACCATCGTCATTGGCATTGAGCCTGCCCTCAAGCTGGCCTACGACCGGTACCACGGCGGCGGCATCGGCGTGATGGCCACGCCCATGACCTTGCGGGAGGAAAAGTTTGAAGCGCTGATGCACCGCTACGACCAAAGCTGCCGGGTCTACAAAATCCCCGCGCCGGGG
>CAKTKF010000071.1 GCA_934569215.1 uncultured Oscillospiraceae bacterium | reverse complement strand
CACCCTGTAACGCCCACCATCATTCAGGAGCTGGGTCTGCCGGACTATATGTTCGGGCTGATGCTGGCGGTCATGATGATCGCCAACTTTGCCCTGTCCCCCTTCTGGGGCAATATCAACCGGTTCATTTCCTCCCGGGCGTCTCTGCTGATCTGCTGCCTGGGCTATGCTCTGGCGCAGCTGGGGTTCGCCTATTCCACCACCCAGATCAGCATTCTCTTTGTGCGGTTTCTGGCGGGCGCATTTCTCGGCGGTGTCTTCGTCAGTCTGCTGACCTACGTGGTCAATGTGGCAAAGCCGGAGGATACGGCAAAATATCTGACCTACAGCGCCACCGTCCTTTCGGTGTTCGGCGCCTTCGGCTATCTCGTCGGCGGGGTGGTGGGAGAATTTTCCATCCGCGCCACCTTCATTTTGCAGGCAGTCACCGTGATCGTCAGCGGCATTCTGTTCCGGCTGTGCTGCGAACCGGATGCGGAACGCACCGGAAAGGTGTCCGTCAAGGAGCTGATTGCCAACGGCAATCCCTTCGACGCCTTCCGGGACGGCAAATATTTCATGAATACCGCCTTCGTCCTTCTGTTTCTGGTGAACATTCTCATCAATCTGGGAAATACCTGCTTCGACCAGGTGTTCAACTATTACCTGAAAGACCAGCTGGGGCTGACCTCCGCCTATAACGGCATCATCAAGGCCGTGGTGGGCTTCGTGTCCTTCCTGTTCAATATGACGCTGTGCCTGTGGATCATCCGGAAGGCCGACACCGGAAAGTCCATGGTCGTGCTGGTAAGCGCCTGCACCCTGGCCTCTCTGGGGACCGTCCTTGCGCCGCAAATTTCTGTTTTCCTCTCCTGCGGCATCGCGCTGTATGCCGGATACTCCGTCAGCGTCCCCGTGTTGCAGGACATGGTGGCCACCCGGGCAGGCCCTGCCCAGAAGAATCTGGTCATGGGCTTTTACAACGCGACCAAATCCCTTGGCAGCATCATCGGCTCCCTCATGGCAGGATTCCTGTACACAATTCATACCAGGCTGCCCTTTATCTGGATCGCCACGGTTTACGGACTGTCCATCGCCGCTGCGGCGGGGTATCTCGTGTACTGCCGGGTCGGCGAGCGAGCCAAATGCTGAAAAACAAGCCATTTCCCCGAATGTCTCCCCATTTTTCCGGGGAGACATTCTTTAATTCTTAAGATTTGGTATACATACCATTTTCTTCTTGCTTTCCGCCGCCGCTTCCTGTATAATGGTCTTACATCAATCCCCCACGGGGAAGGAAAGGAAGGATAACACATGAAAACCCACTTGAGAAGACTGCTAATGTGCTGTCTTCTGCTGCTCATCCTCCCGATGGCTGCCTTTGCGGAGGAAAACGAATTGCCTGTGGAATGGGTTCGCTATGGCTACGGCCTGCCGAACCCCGCGTCTGTGGACGCCCATGGGCTGACCGAAGAAGCCATTACCCTTGAGGGCGTCGCCTACGCGCCCAAGCTGGAAAATGGCCGTGTCTATGTCCGTCTGGAAGACCTTGCCGCCGCCAAGCTGGTGCGGGAAAACGGCGACGCGCTCCAGACGCTGGGGCTGGCCGTGTCCGATCTGCAGATTGAAAACGGACGGCTGAACGCCCCGGGCAAGGAGGAAGCCCTCGCCCAGTTCCTCAGCACCGCCGGAGTGGGTGTCTCGCTGGACGATTCCTTCACGCTGGCGAATGCCGGAGAAGGAAAGCTCATCATCCGCATTGCGGGCTTTGTGGGAAAGGACAGCACTGACGCCGCTCCCGCAGCCGGTGACGGCGAGGTGGCGGTTGCGGCAAAGGGCGCGAGCCATCTGGATCCCTACGAGGATTCCGCCATCCCACGCCCCTCGGTAACAACGGTTTACGTATACTATGCGGGCGCCACGTCCTATCCGGTCGACTCGGTCGCTCCGGGAGATAATCAGGAGCAGCCTCCCCTTCGCCGGGTCACGGTTTCGACCTTTCTCGTTGGCGTTGCCTACAGCCAGGAGGATCTTGACAACGGCGTGAGCTATTATCTGACGCTGGATAGGGAAGACCCCAGCAGTGCGCTGAACTTTGATATTAGGGACGAAAACCATACTTCGCTCACCCCCGGAACGACCTACAAAGCACTGGATGCCGCTGAGAAGTCCACGAACGATGCGTACAGTGATACCTCAATGAACGTGGCGGGGCACAGCGAAGAAGCGGGCAAGATGTTCCCCACCATCCGTCTTTCCTCGGATCCTGACGGAAAGGACATCGTCAAGAACATCCGCTTCGAGAACAAGACCCCGGAGGGTACAGAATTTGTGGAGCAGGGCGAGAACGGCCATACCCCCACCAAAAATCCGCCGACGGGCTATCATCTCGACCCGAATCGGGACAAAGGACGGGCCACCGCCTACGCGCCGGACAGCATCACCACGGTCACGACGAACCCGGGCGACCCCACGGACGTCGTTATCGAGATTCGGGACGTGGTCTATGTAGGCGATCTGAAGCCCTCCGCCTGGTAAGCGCCGCCAGCCGAAGACGATTTATTCAGAGGCTCCATACCGCAATCCCTCTCCAAGCAAAAAAGCCGCCCCGCCGGGCGGCTTTTTCCTGTTCCGAAAAAAATTTTTGCCCAAAATGTGACGTTTGCGTGGTAAAATCTTATTATCAGGGTGAAGGACAAAAGAAAGGAAGTGACCCTCAAATGGAAGACGCAAAAATCCTCGACCTGTATTTTGCCCGGGACGAGGACGCCATAAGGGAAACGGACACAGCCTACGGCAAACGGCTACACACACTGGCAAAGAATATCCTGCAAAACCGGGAGGATGCCGAGGAAAGCGTCAACGACACCTACGCCGAAGTCTGGAAAAGCATCCCGCCCCGGCGACCCAAGTATTTCTTTGCGTTTCTGGCCTCGATCTGCCGTCACCTCTCCCTGAACCGCGTGGACTGGAAGCAGGCCGCCAAGCGCCGCGCCCAAGTCGTTCCCCTCACAGAGGAGATGGAAAACTGCATCCCCGACACCGTCCACGAGCGGCAAATGGAGGCAAAGGAACTGGGCAGGCTGCTGGACTTATTTCTGGAAGGTCTGCCCAAGGACAGCCGGCTGATTTTCCTGCGGCGGTACTGGTACGTGGACTCTGTCCCCGAGATCGCCGCCCGATACGGCATGACGGAAAGCAAGGTCAAAATGCAGCTGAGCCGGACAAAGGAAAAGCTCCGCTTATTTCTGCAACAGGAGGGAATTTACGTATGAACGGACAGGAAATCTTTCTGGGGCTGAGCTACATCAGCCGGAAGTACATTGAAGAAGCGGAGACGGAAACCGTCTCCGGCGGCCGCGGCGCTTACGAAGCCCCCGGCAAAACCCACCGCATCCGCAGACCCTTTCTGCTGGCAGCGGTGATTGCCCTCCTGCTGCTTCTGGCAGGGTGCGCGGCGGTGTATGTGCTGAAAATGGAGCATGTGAAGATCAGCAGCGGCACCGACCAGCGGGACTATTCACTGGTAGACGGGGTGTACGTGAAAGACCCCCACACCGTCAGCACCACCACCCTGAGCATGGCCGGTCTGAAAGGCTCCAACGCCTATAAGGCGTGCGCGGATTTTTACGCCTACGAGACGGAACTCAGGACGAGCGCATCCGCAAGTGGCGATTGGACAGGCTACGACGATGCCATAAACGCCAGGGCGCAGGAGCTGGCAGAACAATACGGCTTAAAACCGGAGGGACAGCCGCTGACATTCCGCACCACCCGGAATCTGTGCAACGCGCTGGGCGTGGAGCGGTTCGTGCGGAACAGTCAGGACGTCAGCATTGATGTCGATCAGGGCTTTTGCCGTGATAGCGGGAACTTCTTCGTTCTGCTGCGCTTCGCCTTCCCGGAAGATCAGGGCTATGAAGTGACCTACACAAGCGGCGCACTCTACTGGAACCGGCAGGACACCTTCAGTCGGGAATATTTCACACTGGAAGACCGGGGCGATTGGGTGGAGCGGAACTACACCACCTCCGCCGGGAACACCGTACTGATCCTGACCTCCCCCAGTCAGGAACGGGGCTATATCATCTGTGACCGGGGAGACGCGTTGATGACTGTATGGCTGAACGTGAACCCGGAACTTCTCAGCGAGGATGCCGGTGTAGTTTCCGCCGAATATCTGCACATGACAGATGCGCAGCTGGACATGGTTGCCGACGCTCTGGACTTTGCCATCCAGCCGAACGTCCCCACCCAGGCGGATGTGGACGCGCAAGCCGCGCCGCCCCAGGAAGCGACCCAGAACGGCTACACCCTGAAACTGAAATCCGTAGAGACCGACGGCTACGTGGCGCGGGTCGTCGTCGGCATTACCACCCCGGAGGATGTGGACATTGAAAGTCTGAATATCAGCACTGGCAGAACGTTCTTCGGCACACCCGACAGAGATTCCATCGGTGGCAGCGGGGCTTTCAACGATGTGACAGACGGTGACGGTCTTGCGAATACCAAAGATCTGGTGGCAGAATTCACCGAATCCTTCCAAGACGGCCTGCGTCCCTTCGAGCTCGGCGCCACATGGGATCTGGACATTACCGACCTGTATGTGGATCAATGGTTGCCGACCTCCCGTGTGCTTACGGAGGGCGAATGGCATTTTTCCATCACCTTCGACGAAACCAACACCGATTACAATGCGTTGGAACTGATATCCAGTCCCATCACCGCAACCGCCTGCACCGGCTGGTCGCTGGACGGAAAAGACGTCCTCATGGAATTCCCGATTTCTTCCTTCAAGCTCCGCAAATTCAGCAGCGAGATCACACAGGATACCGCTGCAGAAACCGAGGAACAGCGCCGCGCCGCGCCATCTGCGGATTTCTATAGCTGGCGGGACCATTTCGCCTATGCCGTCATGAAGGACGGAACGAAAATACAGCTGCTTGAGAGGACCAATTATGAACCCATTGATCTTGCGCAGGTAGACTACGTTCTTCTTGCCGACGGCACCAAACTCCCCGTCCCCCAGGCGCAGTGAGATAATGAACCGCACCCCTTGCCTCCCCCTATGGGGGAGGTGGCCGAGCGCAGCGAGGACGGAGAGGGTATACAGGGGCGTAAAACCCTCTCAGTCACCTTCGGTGACAGCTCTCCCAGAGGGAGAGCCAAGGGGTTCCCCGTTACATAAAAATGGAGCGCATCCGTACCGATGCGCTCCATTCGCTGTTTTACGGCCACCCATGAAACCCGGGGCGGATGGCCTTTTTCATTCGTATTCCGTATGGTATTTCCGCTGCGCCCTCACCCATCTGCCGTTCATCCGGTAGAAGGGGGCAGGCGCGTCGAACTCCGTGTCGTCGATGGTCATGTCGGCGCGGATGGCGCTGTCATAAGCCGATTTTCTAAGAAACGGGATGGGCAGCCTGGCATACCAGGTCAGAAACCGCGCGTGGAAGCGCACCTCGGCGGCGAAGGAATGAATGGAGACATTCGCCGCATGGGTCGCCAGAATCGCCCGCTTTTCGTAGACGGACAGGCTGTCCGGATTCCGGATGTAGATTTTCTCATGGTCGCAGACCGTATGGCCTGCGTCCTTGTTGTTTTCTTCAAGGAAGCGGGGGATTCTCCCCGCCCAGCCATGAAAACCGGTGGCCGCGCTTTTCCGATAAAGCTCCGCGTAGTGTTCGGGGATGTCGATGCAGCCGTTCCGCGCGAAGGACGCGATGTGCCGGACGTACAGCTCCGCAATGAGGTACGGCCCCTCCGCCTTCGGGCTGAGAAAATAGGCTTTCAGCGTCCTGTCGTGCCTCTGCCCCCGAGCCGCCACCACCCGGTTGATCTCCTGATTCAGCCGCTTCCGGTTTGCCACGATCGGTTCCGAAAGGCACTGCGCCAGCACGTCCGTGTCGAAAGCGATAAAGGAAACGGTCACGCCGGGGCTGTCCCCGTCCGCGATCACGCCGTTTTTGGCGTCGAACTCCTGCTCTCTCAGCTTGAACAGGCTGTAGACGTACCCGCCCTTCCGGGGAACGGCGTAGCAGTACCAGTCGTCATAGAATTTGTCGCAGTCCCGCGGCTCGTCCCGGTCATTGGGAAAGGTCGTAATGCCCTGCCCCACGAGAATATCCGCAAGTGATTTTGCCGCCGCGCAGAAGCCGTCGGACGCGGCGCGTATCTCCCCGGCGTCCAGACAGCCCTGGCGCATCAGCTCCCGGAAAAAGGGCGGGACGGGCTTTCCCTTCACGGCGGCTCCCGTTATCGATTCTGGTTCCATACCCTATTCCTTCGCCCAGCCGTAGGCGCACCTGAGTGCTTTGTTCCAGCCGTGAATGCGCTTCTCCCGTTCCTCCGCCCCGATGTTCGGCGCGAAGGTGCGGTCAATCGCCCAGTTCTTTACCACGTCTTCCTTGCTTGCCCAGTACCCCACCGCAAGCCCCGCCAGATACGCCGCGCCCATGGCGGTGGTCTCCACGCAGCGGGGGCGCTGCACCGGCGCGTTGATAATATCCGCCTGGGTCTGCATGAGATAATTGTTGGCGCAGGCGCC
>CAKTKF010000070.1 GCA_934569215.1 uncultured Oscillospiraceae bacterium | reverse complement strand
GATACGGCAAAATCCCGAGCCTCCTCGGGGGTGCGGTGGGCGGAGTAGATGTGACACTCGTAGGGAATGCCCAGAGATGCCAGGGTATCCATGGTTTTGCGCAGGATAGGCAGATCGCTGTCGCTGCCCATGACGATTCCGACTTTTTTCATGTGTTGACCTCCTCATTGCAAACAAAAAAGGGCGCACTCACCCGCTGTAACGGGAAAGTGAGCCCAGACGGTCGGCAGGAAATGGGGATATGCCCTTACTCCATGTGGTGCTCCACTTCGGCCTGCATCGAAACTCCGGACGCAGCCTAATCCGTCAGTCATAAGGGTTTGTTGATGTTACGTTATCATTATATCATCGGGGGCGACCCCCGTCAACTCGCAGAAAGACGATTCCTGCCGCTTTTTGGGGTGGAACCATGTGAGTTTTGCCAAATCGATAAAATTGCCCCGAAAGAGATGCGCTCTTTCGGGGCAGCGTTTACGCGGCAAAGAAATTGTAAAGGCCGAAGACCAGGATGATGCTCACGATCACGGGCAGCACGTAGGTCATGTAAGGCCGCAGCCATTTGGCGATTTTCAGACCCTTGCCCTCGTTGGCTTCCGCCAGGAAGCTCTCCCAGCCCCAGCCGTAGCGGGTGGTGCAGAAAATGACAAACAGCAGACTGCCAAGGGGCAGCAGCAAATTGCTGACCAGGAAATCCTCGCTGTCCAGCACGTCCCGACCGGCGATGGGGCGGAAATTGCTCCATAGGTTGTAACCCAGCAGGCAGGGCAGGCTCAGCAGGAAGATGGCAATGCCGCAGATCAGGCAGGTCTTCCTGCGGCTCCATCCGGTCATCTCGCCCACGCAGGAGACGATGTTTTCAAATACCGCCAGAACCGTGGAGTAGGCGGCGAAGGTCATGAACAGGAAGAACAGGCTCCCCCAGAAGCGCCCTGCGGGCAGGTTGTTGAACACGTTGGGCAGGGTCATGAAAATCAGCGCGGGGCCGCTCCTGACGTCCACGCCGTAGGAGAAACAGGCGGGGAAGATAATCAGGCCGGAGCAGAACGCCACCAGCGTATCCAGGGCGCAGACCCGGACGGACTCGCCGGCCAGGGCATGATCCTTGTCGATGTAGCTGCCGAAAATCGCCATGGAGCCGATGCCGATGCTCAATGTGAAGAAGGACTGGTTCATGGCACCCACGATGACGTTGCCCACGCCCACGTCCCTCATGCGCCGGATATCGGGCAGCAGGTAGAATTTCAGTCCCTCGGAGCCGCCGGGGAGGAACAGGCTGTGTATGGCAAGCGCCACCATCAGGATGATCAGCGCCATCATCATCCACTTGGTCACCCGCTCCAAGCCCTTCTGAACGCCGATGGAGATGATGAGAAAGCCGGATACGACGATCAGACCCATGTAGACCGTCATGCGGCCGGGATTGGAAAGCATATTGCCGAAGGCGGATTCCACCGCGGTGACGTCAAGTCCCACGAAGCGGCCGGCGGCGGTGTCCACAAAATATTGCAGCATCCATCCGGAAACGGTGGTGTAGAACATCATCAGAATCACGTTGCCGACCAAACAGGCGTAGCCATGCCAGCGCCAATGGCTGCCGGGCTTCAGTGTCTGATACATTTTCAGGGGGCTTTTCTGGGACGCGCGCCCCATGGCGAATTCCATGGTCAGCACCGGGACGCCCAGGATCAGCAGGAAAATCAGGTAGATCACGACGAACGCGCCGCCGCCGTACTGTCCTGTCATCCACGGAAACTTCCATACGTTGCCGATGCCGATGGCGCATCCGGCGCTGAGGAGAATAAAGCCTAAGCGGCTTGCCAGGTGTTCTCTGTGCACGTTGATTCCTCCACATGTTCTTGTTTTTTATAAAAGGCACAGGCCGCGCGGCCTATGGATGCCACAGGGTTAGGGAAGCTCAGTCGAAAACTAGCCCAAAATATCCGGGGGCGTCCACGTCCGCCCTCAGCGGACGGAACATAGCGCCGGGAAGCGTCGTCCCCGGGGTGCGGAAACGGCCATGGGGAAATCCCAGCGCCCCCAGGATGCCCGGGGCGGCGTCGACGCTGCCCAGCAGCTCCATGCCGGTCAGGCTGTCCCCGTTGGGCGCGGCGGCCAGCAGGAAATCCTCCCCGGAGTAGAATGCGGCATAGCGTTCCAGATAGGAAAGGTTCGCGCCCTCCTGAATCACGCCGTCCGGAGGCAGATACTCCCGGCGAAGGGCGGCAAATTCCCCCCGGGAAACCGGGCGCAAAGCCACCGCTTCCCCGGCGTCACAGGCAAATTCCGACACGGTGCAGCAGTCCCGGAAGCCCATGCGGCCATACATTTCCCGAAGCCCCAAGTCCTGGGGCATCAGCAGCGCCCCGTCATAGCCCCGCTCCGTCAGACAGGCAGCGGAGTCTGCCATCAGGGCGCGGCAAAGCCCCCGGTTCCGAAAATCCGGGTGAGTCGCCACGGCATAGAGATAAGCAAATTTCTGTCCCCGGAACTCTACATCAAACCAGTAAAGGGCGGCGGCCACATCGTCGCCCTCCACCGCGCACCGACAGCGCCGGGGAGAGTAGCCGCTGGCAAAAAAGCCCGCAATAAATGCCTCCGAATCCCCAAAAGCCAGCTGCCAGAGCGTTCGCAGTTGGGGTTCCTGAGCGCCGGCGGGGTAGTCAATCTCCATGAAAATCCTCCGCGAGGTATGCCCAGAATTTTTCCACCATGTGGTGGGGGTTATAGGACAGCTTGGCCTTGCGAAGCCCCGCCAGACCTACGTCGTCCTCCCGGTTCAGATAGCGCAGCTCGGGGTATTTCAGCCGCAGATACCGGGCAAATTCGCTGTTTATGGCGGCGTAAGCGCCCTCCACGTCCTCCCGGGCTTTTTCAAAATGAATGTCGAAGGTGTCCGACCACAGGCGGCTTCCCATGGTCAGGGCGAGAATTTCCCCGTCCTCCAGAAGCACGGCGCTTTCCATTTTCAGACCCTCATAATGCCGGAACGCCCGGGACATGGCGATGCTTTCCAGCATGTAGTCCCCCGCCGGGTCGGCCTGCATCCGGGCGCGGTACCAGTCGCTCACCATATGCTGGGCAGCGGAAAAATTGTCGCGGGTCAGGGTTTGCAGCTCGAACCGAGGATGCTCCGCCCGGAAGCGGTTGACGTGGTTCCGCTTTTTCTGGAACTTCCGCCCCTTCAGGTCGGCCAGATCGTCCACCGAATAGACGTAGTCAAAGCCGTCCCGGTCGGTGCGGTAGAGAAATGTTTCGGGGAACCAGCCTTGCAGCTCCGCCCGATCGGCCTCGGTCATGCTGACGATGCGGCACGGGATCCCCCGCTGTTTGGCGTCGAGAAGAATTTCTTCGATCACGGCGCGCCTATCCCCCTCGCCGATGGGGTATGGGTAGACGCTCCGGCCGTTAAAATGGGAGAAAAACGCCACGCACCCGTGGGTAAACGCCAGCTGCTGCCGCCCCCAGAGGTAGAGGTTGGCGAAGGAATATTCGCATCCTCTGGGCGGGCAGGCAAATAAAATGCGCTCATAGTCGTCCTTCTGGGACAGCTGGGGGCGCTGAAAATCGAGCATGGTTACACTTCCTTTATTGAAAAGTATCATACCACAGTTTTCCCCAAAAAACAAGGATAGAAACGGTAAGAATTCCCACTATAAATTGGCACATTTCGCTTTTTGCGCCGAACCAAAACGCAAATTCCGCCGCGTCCCTTTCGCCAAGGTGCGGTTTAACGTTTTTCATAGGACATCTGCGGTTTTTTGCGGGATTTATGGCAGAATAACGAGTGATTTCTTTGTTGACAAACGACGCGGGAGACCCTATAATACAAGGTAAGAAAAAGGCGGACTGTGCATGATGCAGTTTCATTCTAACGCTGAAGGAGTAAAAAGCTATGAGAAAGTTTGTATCCTTTGTTTTCGCACTTGTTCTGTGCCTGAGCATGGCTGTCACGGCTTCCGCCACGACCGTCAAGAGCAATCAGGGCGGCAACACCGGCGGCAAACCCACCGCGCCCCGTACCGGCTCCGTTGCGGTGGCGGTTCTGTCCGCTGCGGCCTGCACTGCGGGCGGCGTCGGCGCCATCGCCTACAAGAAGAGCAAAGAGTAATCCGAGTAATTGAAAAGGAACGAAATGGAGCGGTCTTGATCGCTCCATTCCTATTATAACGGACATGCAGAATAAGAAGAAGGTATATTTGATCATCAGCATTGTCAGCTTCTCCATCGTGCTGGTGGCGCTGGCCGCCATCGGTGGGCTGCTCCTTGCCTACAAGCAGCAGAGCGACAACTATGAGCAGCTGGCAGCCGCAGCCAGAACCGCCGCGCCCCCGCCCTCCACCACCCCGGTGACGGAGGCCGCCGAGGAGACCCAGCCCGTCGAGACGGAGCCGCCCCTGCCCACCGTGGAAATCCCCATCAATTTTGACTACCTCAAGGGGGAAAACGGGGACATCATCGGCTGGATCGTGGTGGACGGCACGCTGATCGACTACCCCATCCTGTACGACACGACCTACAATTACTACTACCTGAACCACAACTACGAGGGGACGACCACCGGCTACGGCTCCATTTTCGTTCTGGGGGAGAACGCCGGGGACTTCACGGATTTCAACACCGTGGTCTACGGCCATAACATGCTGGACGGGCGGATGTTTGCCCAGCTCCACCGGTTCCGGGACAGGAATTTCTTCGATTCCCACGGACAGATCATCGTCTACACGCCGGAGCGTCAGCTGACCTACCAGGTTTTCGCGGCCTACCGCCGGGACAATCTGGACATCATCGCAAACACGGATCTTTCCACCAAGGAGCTGATCGACGAATACATCGAGAGCATCTACGCCCAGACAGACCTGGCGCAGTTCAACCCGGCGCCGGAGGTCACATCCTCGGACAGGATCATCACCCTTTCCACCTGTATCGGAAACCCGGCATACCGGTTCGTGGTACAGGGCGTGCTGGTGGAGGAAGCCCGCGCCGCGTTTACCGGCAATTTGGACGCAGACGGAGAATAAGCTGACTATGAAGAAAAAAGGAAAATTTCTGAAAGAAGAACCCCCGAAAAGCGAAAAACCGAAAAAAAGCGTGAACCCCATGAAAGTGACCGCCATCGTCCTCAGTTCCCTGGCGGCGATTTTGGTGCTTACGGCCGTGGGCGTGGGGATTTTCGTGTGGTACTCCGGAAGCGTGCGGGGGTCGATGTTCGCCGCCCGGGGCAGCATTTCGGATACGATCACCCAAAGTGTGACTGAGCCTACCGCCGCCGAGACCCAGGCGCGCATCGAAGCGGACTGGATCGACGACCAAGGCAACGCCTATAATTACCGGGACGACGTGATTTCCATTCTGTTTATGGGCATCGACTACATGGGCGATGAAGCGCACTGGTACTACGCCACGGAGTCCAACGGCGGCAACGCCGACGTGATCGGGCTGGTCATCCTGGACACCAAGACCTTTGACTTTTCCATGCTGTACATCCCCCGTGATACCATGGCCGACGTGATCGCCATGGACGCAGACGGCCAGTACCTGGATACCGTCTACACCAACATTTCCACCGCCCACAGCTACGGCGACGGAAAAGACTTAAGCTGCCGCCTGACCACCGACGCGGTGTCCCGGCTTCTGTACGGCGCGCCGGTGAGCCGTTACGTGGCGCTGGACTATGACGCACTGTACACGCTGAACGATATGATCGGCGGCCTGACCATCACTTTTGACGACGACTACACGGAAATTCACTCCACCTTCACCCGGGGCAATACGGTGACGCTGAACCGGTGGTACATGGACAAGTTCATCACCTACCGCAGTGAGACCGACCTGGAGGGCGCATACAAGCGTGGTATGCGGAGCATGGCGGTGATGAAGGCGCTGTTCAACCAGTGCAAGGACGAGATCGTCGCCGACCCCGCCGTAGCGCTAGAATACTATAACGGCCTGAAGAGCTACATCACCACCGACCTGGACTTGACGGAGATCACGTATCTTGCCAGGAACATGGGAAAGATGTACTTCACCTCCGACACCATCGTGCGTCTCCCCGGCGAGACGGTGATGGGCGAGCGCTACGCAGAATTCTACCCGGACGAAACCTGGCTCCACGACTTCGTGGCAGAAAAGTTCTGCGTCCCGGCAGAATAACGGAAAACAAAGCTGCCCTGCCGAAAGGCAGGGCAGTTTTGCGGTATTTCCCGCTTTTTCTTGCAATCTGTCGAATCGTGTGATATGCTGTTTGTGGTGCTACCAGTAGTACCCCGGTAGGCGGTTCCCCTGAATTGAATTTTCGGGGGTAGTACACTTCTTCTTTGCCCCCAATCTATCGAGAGAGGGGGTGGCAGACATGGTTGTTACATGGGAAGGAATTTTTCAATTCTGCATGCTTATTGCCGCTGTCATTGCCCTGGTTCTCCAGGCAAATAATAAAGAGAAGTAACCGCCAAGCTGATATGCACCCCAAAAGTTGGACGATTCTGGTTAAATAGCTTCTGCGAAATGAGTTCGGTATTGCACCGGACTCA
>CAKTKF010000069.1 GCA_934569215.1 uncultured Oscillospiraceae bacterium | reverse complement strand
AGCGGCAGTGGCCGCTGGCCGCAATCCTGCGGCCTAATAAAACGCTTTTCAGCGTTTTATTAAAAACTCGTATAAAATAGAGGTGCGCTGCCAACAGGAGGCAGCGCACCTTCTTTGCCTTTACAGGATATTTCGCATCATCTGCGCCAGCTCTTCCCGATCGTCCGCACCGCAAAGCTTCTGCATTTTCTTTACCCGGTATTTTGCCGCGGTTTCGGAAATGAAGCACTGCTGAGCCATAGCCGAATAGGACAGCTCCTGACTCAGCAGATGCAGCAGCATAAAATCCGTTTCGTCACACTGATTGAACATGGTTTCCAGATTGGCCAGCTTGGTAAACTCCATGTCCCCGAAAAAGCGGTTCTCCGGAATCGGCACCGGCGTGACCGGGCGGTTGTCCGGAAGATAGGGACGGCTTTCCGTCGTCTCCCGGATGTGCAGCCGGCTCTTGAGCTTGACGCTGACAACCGAGAACGCGTCGTTTTTCTCCATCATGGCGCAGATGGCCAGCGCCGCCTTTCCAAAGCTCTCATAGTCGTCGGAAATGGATGTAATGGACGGCCGGTACAGTCTGGACAGGAACATGTCCCCGTAACCCACGACATAAAGCTTCTCAGGAATGGCATAGTCCCTTTCCCGAAGCCTGCCCACCAGACTGACGGCGGCATAGTCGCTGGCGCAGATCACCCCGTCATAGCAGTGTATCTTTTCGTAAAACCGGTCGAAAATCTCAGAGACGGAGGTTCCCAGGAAGAAAACATCTCCCTCCCGCCCGGTCAGCTCCCCAAAGCGTCTGGCACGCCAGAGATCGGAGGACGCGCTGGGGTTGACGCCGAACAGCGCCAGCCGTTCCCTGCCAAGCGTCCTCAGATAATCCACAGCCAGTTCCATGGAGCTGTGGATGTCCATCTTCACCGAGCTGACGCTGAGCCCGGAGGAATTGGTCTCCCGGTTGGACAGGACAACGGGGTGAAGCCCCAGAACGCCTGCTCTGCGGGCAGTCTGATTGATCCATTCTTCGGACGCGCCTACCAGCAGCACGCAGGAGCGCTCCTCCGCCCCGCCGGGAAGCTCACTGATCTCCTGAACGTGAATACGGCGCTTCCGCACTTCCTCAAAGATACCCCGGATGGTTCGCTGACACCAGGGATATTTCGCAAACTGCTGCTCCACCATCAGATATACCATTGTCGGCCTCCTTTTATTTTTCCTATGATACCACAGTTTTCCGGAATAAGTCAATCCGGGGTTTTCGTCTAAAAACCATTGCAGAATTATCAGGATTTTGGACTTCTCTATTTGTAGAATATGCAGTATTATGATTGTAACAAACCATTCAAAACTGTCACGTATCCATAAAAGGAGGATTCCCATGTCCAACGCAGCCATTCGCATGGAACAGCTTATACTCCCCACCTACCCGGAGCCGGGAAAGGAAGAAATGCCGCTGTTTTCCGAGCATCGGGTTCACCAGCGCTCCACAGGCCGCCCCTATCCCAACAAGGTCACCCTGGAAGTAAACCGGGAACGGAAGATCGAGCGCAGCTACACCATTGTCCATCTGGAAAACGAATATCTGGACGTGCTGATTCTGCCGGAGATCGGCGGCCGGATTTTTGCCGCACGGGATAAAGTCACCGGCTACGATTTCTTCTACCGCCAGCATGTCATCAAGCCCGGTCTCATCGGGGCGCTTGGCTCCTGGATTTCCGGCGGCGTGGAATTCAACTGGCCCTACCACCATCGGCCCTCCGGTTTTCTGCCCTGCGATTTTGAAACGGAGGAATGCGGCGACGGCAGTGTTATCTGCTGGCTGTCCGAGCACGACCCCATCGACCGGATGAAGGGCACGGTGGGCATCGTCCTGAAACCCGGCTGCGCTTATCTGGAAACCCGCATGAAGCTGTGCAACCGCACCCCCGTGACAAAGAGCTTCCTATGGTGGGAAAATGCCGCGGTTCCCGTGAACGAAAGCTACCAGATTTTCTTCCCCAAGGACGTCACCTATGTGAATTTCCATTACCTGGACTCCCGGATCTCCTACCCCATTGCCGGAGACGCCACCTTCAACGGCATTGATATGACCACTCCCCGTGACATCTCCTGGCACAAGAACACGAAGGACGCCACCTCCTATTTTGCCTGTGCTTCCCAATATGATTTCTTCGGCGGCTATGACCACGGCTTAGACTGCGGCGTCGTCCACATCGGCGATCATCACATCTCCCCCGGCAAGAAGATGTTCACCTGGGCCTACAACCAGCTGTCCAAGACCTGGGAGAATACCCTGACCGATACCGACGGTCAGTATGCCGAGCTGATGGCAGGCTCCTACACCGATAACCAGCCCAATTTTGCCTGGCTGGAGCCATACGAGACTAAGGAATTTTCCCAGTACTGGTATCCCATTCAGAAGATCGGCACACCGGACTATGCGAACCTGAAATGCGCCCTGTCGCTTCAGCCGGAGCATGTCTGGATTCAGGCCACGGAAACCTTCGGCAGCACCCATGTGGAAATCACCTGCGGCGATGAGACCGTTTTGTCGGAGCAGGTGACGCTGAACGCAGCCTCCCCCGTTATGCTCCCCTGGACACGTCCTGATGGCCATGTAACCATTTCTGTTACCGCCGGTGGGAAAACAATCGCCCATTACCGGGAGGAAACGCCGGACAACCTGAAAAAGCCCCCCGTGAAAGATCCCATGCCGCTGGCATCCGAGGTTCGCAGTGCTGACGAGCTGTATCTGGCCGGCGTCCATGTGGAGCAGTACCGGGATCCGGCTGTCATGCCGGACGCCTACTGGCTGGAAGGACTGAAGCGGGATCCTTACCACGCGGACTGCCTGCTGGGCATGGCAAAATACTGCTACCAGATGGGGCGTCTGTCCGAGGCGGAACGCTACGCCCGGAAGGGTCTTGACTCCCTGACAAAGTTCAATATGCACACCCAGTCCGGCGAGCCGTACTATCTGCTGGGTCTGATTCTGGAAGCACAGGAACGCTCTGCGGAGGCCTACGATCAGTACCGCAAGGCCGCCTGGAACGGCAGCGCCGTTGCCAAAGCCATGGCAAGAGCCGCCTGTATCGCCATGCAGCAGGGCGATACGGAAACCGCCCTGACCCACGCCCAACTGGCTCTGAGCCGGGATGCCCAGCATCCGCTGGCACCGGTGGTCATGATCCTGGCCTACCGGGAAATGGGGAACGAAAATGCTGCTCAGGACGTCATTGACCGTGTTATGGCGGAGGATTGCATGAACAATCTGGTTCGCTGGCTGGGCGGCGTAGATGAAAAGCACTTCTTCACCAAGCTGGATTCCGCCCCCGACCAGACTGTGCTGGATATGGTTTTTGATCTGGAATCCATGGGGCAGTACGCCCTGGCTGCCAAACTGCTGGAACAGCTCGGCAAGTACCGTACCCATACCACCATGACCCTGTATACCCTGGCGTATCTGCGCCACAAACAGGGCATGGACTGCGGAGAAGCCCTCCGTCTGGCAGATGCCGCCGGGATCCTCGACACCTACCCTGCCCGTCTGGCCGAGATCCGGGTTCTGGCCTTTGCCCGGGAACAGAACGCCCGGAAAGCCCCCTTCCTGCTGGGCTGCCTGCTGTACGACAAGCGCCAATACGAAGCCGCAGCCAGGCTTTTTGCGGAAAGCACGGAGAAGGAGCCGGAAAATTACATGACCTACCGCTCTCTGGCCATTGCCTGCTTCACCCATCTGAACCGGAAGGATGAGGCCGTGAAGCTGATGGAAAAAGCGCGGAGCCTCAACTGCTCACAGCAGGTACTGTATGAATCCGCGATCCTGTTGGATTTGATGGGCGCGCCCGCCGGGGAAAAAATCGCGCTTCTGGAGCCTCACGCCGGTGACTTCCGCCGGGACGACCTGTTTGTGGAGCTTGCGAAGGCTTACAACCAGAGCTTCCAGCCGGAAAAGGCATTGCAGCTTCTGCTGAGCCATGTATTCGTGGCCTGCGAGGGCGGCGAGCACGCCATTGCGGATCAGTATATGTACGCCTGGTTCCAGCTGGGCATGGCGAGAAAAGCCGCCGGCGACTATGCCGGCTGCTATGAACTGCTGAAAAAGGCGCTTACCCTGCCCAAGAGCCTTGGCTCCGGCATCTGGAACCGCTGCAAATATGTTCCCTACCAGTTCCATATGGCCGAGTGTCTGGGGCACATGGAAAAAAAGGAGGACGCCCAGGCCATTTACCGGATGATTCTGGATATTGAAGTTGAGTTCTTCAGCAACATGCACCTGCGGGAACTGCCCTACTATCAGGCGCTCTGCGCCGAAGCCCTGGGATTGCAGCAAAAGGCGTGGAACATCATGGCGCAAGCCAAGCGGGACTGGAGCTTCAACCTGAATCGGAAGGACAACGGCTTCTTCTCTACCACGCCCTTCTTCATCTCCTTTGCTCAGGATCCCGCCATTGCCCACCGGGCTTACTACCAGTACCTGCTGGGTCTGGTAAAGCTCTATGAAGGCGACCGGGAGGGGGCAAGCGCGCTGTTCCGGGAAAGCTACTCAGGAAACTCCGACAGCCACTTCTGTCATTATTACGCACATCTTTAACCGTCCGCCCCCCGGCAAATATTTGCCGGGGGCATTCAAAAGGAGAATGGATCATGTCCTATGAAACCGTCGCCATCCGTTCCCATGGCTGGCAGGCGCAAATTGCCCCGACCTACGGTGCAAACCCCGTTTCCCTGCAATACCACGGGCAGGATATTCTGGTTCCCTGGTCAGAGGATATCCGTGACCCCTTCCTGTGCGGCGCGCCGCTGCTGCTGCCTGCAAACCGCACTGCCGGGGGCAGATTTGTCTTTGGTGGGAAGGAATATACCTTGCCGGTGAACGACGGCTTCCGGTGTGCCAATCTCCACGGAGATCTGTATCATCAGACCTTTCGGGTGACAGAGCGGCAGGAAGACCAGGTCACGCTGTGCTACGAAAATGCCGGCGAAATTTTCCCGTTTCCCTTTCGTATCCGTGTTACATATCAGGTGGGTCAACGAGGTTTTCTTTCCGCATACACCATTGAAAACCCCGGTGAAGACCCCATTCCTCTGTCCTTCGGACTGCATACCACTTTTCGGGAACCGGATTGGTTTTCCGTTCCTCTGGACAGCTGCCAGGAAAAGGACAGCCGCCATATCCCCACAGGAAGATATATCCCCCTCAATGCGCAGGAACAGCTTTACCGCATCGGTTCAAAGTCCTGCGGTATGGCAATCTCCGGTTTTTACCGCTCCGCCGGTAATACGGCATATATCGGAAAGGATATCCGGTATCAGGTCACGGGCTTTGACCACTGGATTCTCTATAATGGCGGAGGAAGCGGAGGTTTTCTGTGCGTAGAACCGCAATTAGGCGGCGTCAATGCCCTGAACGACCGCAACCATTGCCCGCTGATCCCCGGTAAAGGAGCAGTACACCTGGAAACGCTGATCGCGCTATCCGGCTGCACGGATTCCCGTTAAATATTCGCACACCATTGGAGAAAAGGAAGGTATACGGGCCGGGCTTTGCATATCCGTTTTCTTTCACACTCCGCTAAAGGTCGTACACATTTATCGGCATTTCCCGTTGATTTCCTATAAAAAAGCAAAAAACGTCCCGTGAATCGAAACCGACTCACAGGACGTTTTGTGTCCGTTCAGCACCTCAATGCAGCTATTGAGGATTGCCGCAGTTTTCAAAACGAAGCAAATCGAGTAACTTCCGCATGTTTCCCTATTCAACGATCAACCATTGTGTTCAATGATCCATCCGCTTCCTTTTCCGTATTCCTTTCGGATTCTGCCGAAATAGATATTATATATATTGTTTGCCGTAGAAATGCAGATTTTCTGCACAGAAATAATTCCGGCTTTCGGGAGCATCCGGAACGGCGGATAATGCCAATGAAGTATCCCAAAGAATTCATTATCCAAACCATAAAACAGTTTGAAGCCGGAACGTCAATCAAAGAATTAAGAACACAAAAATACGCATGTTTACGATACAATGGATTCAAAAACATGCGTATAGCCTAAATTCCCGTGATTTTTATCCCATACATGTGCACAAAAGGTAAGTATTTTGCTCTCTGTTTACCGTGATTATGGTTGTTTCTGCTTGCAAAAATCGTGATATTCATAAATTGTTCATGCAAATAGTCGGCACCTAATTATTCCATACATTACCTTTATATATTGCTCAAAAAGTTCGTAAAAGTATCACTAATTATGATATTTTAGAACAAATATGTGATTTTTTCGTGATATGGGATAACTGTGCGGGAATTAAGGGTATAGTTTATATTTAGTTATGGCTTGTTCCTCACTGTTTATGGTATTTTCTATAAATTTCAACAAGCCAATATGTCGAAACTACTCAAAAGATGAATATTCTTATGTTATAAAAAGAAATTCGACATCTTCCTGTCGAAAGATGTCGAATGTGGAGGTACCGGCCAGATTTGAACTGGCGAATGAAGGTTTTGCAGACCTTTGCCTTACCACTTGGCCACGGTACCAT
>CAKTKF010000068.1 GCA_934569215.1 uncultured Oscillospiraceae bacterium | reverse complement strand
CTCTCCTTTTGGGAGAGGTGGACGAGCAGGCTGCAATACCCTCTCAGTCACCTTCGGTGACAGCTCTCCCAAAGGGAGAGCCAAGGGGGGGACGCCGTTACATAGCATATTGGATCAATAAAAGTCCGGCGGTTCCATTCGGAACCGCCGGACTTGTTGATTTTCGGGAATTGCTTAGTACATTCCACCGGCCTGGCCTGCGGCAGCGGCTGCTGCGGCGTCGGCGGCGGGGTCGGGCTTGTCGACCACCAGAGACTCGGTGGTCAGCACGCAGCCCGCGATGGACGCGGCGTTCTCCAGAGAGGAACGGGTCACCTTGGTGGGATCGACGATGCCTGCGGGGATCATGTCCACATACTCCTCGGTGTAGGCGTTGTAGCCGTAGCCGACCTTACCGGAGGTGCGGATCTTCTCGTAGACGACACTGCCGTCCACACCGGCGTTCTCGGCGATCTGACGGATAGGCGCCTGCAAAGCGGCGGCAATAATCCGCGCGCCGGTCTTCTCGTCGCCGTGCAGGGTGGAAATCAGCTTCTCAACAGCGGGGATGGCGTTGACCTGAGCGGTACCGCCGCCGGCCACGATGCCCTCTTCCACAGCGGCGCGGGCAGCGTTCAGGGCGTCCTCAACCCGCAGCTTCCGCTCCTTCATGGCGACCTCGGTCTGAGCGCCGACCTTGATGACGGCCACGCCGCCGGACAGCTTCGCCAGACGCTCCTGGAGCTTCTCACGGTCGTAGTCGGAGGTGGTGGTGGCAATGGCGGAGCGGATCATGTGGGCGCGATCCTGGATGGCCTCGGGCGCGCCGTCACCGTCGACGATGGTGGTGGTGTCCTTGGTGACAACGATCTGACGGCAATGACCCAGATCTTCCATCTTGGCGTCAGGCAGCTCCATGTTCAGCTGGCTGGAAATGACGGTGCCGCCGGTGAGCACGGCGATATCCTGGAGCATTTCCTTCCGGCGGTCGCCGAAGCCGGGGGCCTTCACGCAGACCACGTTGAAGCGGCCCTGCAGACGGTTCAGCAGCAGCGTTGCCAGAGCGTCGCCCTCCACGTCCTCGGCGATGATCATCAGCTTACGGCCGGACTTGACGATGGGCTCCAGAATGGGCAGGATCTCCTGGATGGAGGAAATCTTCTTATCGGTAATCAGGACGTAGGCGTCGTCCAGGACGGCCTCCATCTTGTCGGTGTCGGTGACCATGTAGGGGGAGATATAGCCCCGGTCGAACTGCATACCCTCGACCACGTCCAGGCCGGTCTCGGCGGTCTTGCTCTCCTCGATGGTGATGACGCCTTCCTTGCCCACCTTCTCCATGGCCTCGGCGATCAGCTTGCCGATGGTCTCGTCGCCGGAGGACACGGTGCCCACACGGGCAATGGAATCCGAGTCGGACACGGGAACGGAGTTGGCCTTGATGGCCTCAACGGCGGTAGCAACAGCCTTGTCGATGCCCTTGCGCATGACCATGGGGTTGGCGCCGGCGGACAGGTTCTTCAGGCCTTCCCGGGTGATGGCCTGGGCGAGCAGGGTAGCGGTGGTGGTGCCGTCACCGGCGACGTCGTTGGTCTTGGTGGCGACTTCCCGGATGAGCTGTGCGCCCATGTTCTCAAAGGCGTCCTCCAGCTCCACTTCCTTGGCGATGGTCACGCCGTCGTTGGTGATGAGGGGTGCGCCGTACTTCTTGCCCAGAACCACATTGCGGCCCTTGGGTCCCAGGGTAACCTTAACGGTATTGGCCAGCTGGTCAATGCCGGACTGCAGCTTCTTGCGGGCTTCTTCGCCGTAAACAATCATCTTGGACATGATATTTTTCCTCCTTAGTCAGTGACGACAGCCAGAATGTCGTCCTGCTTGACAAACTTGTAATCTTCCTTGTCGATGGTCACGTCGGTGCCGGTGAACTTGCCGACAACGACCTTCTCACCGGCCTTGACGGTCATGGTGACGTCCTTGGTGCCGGGGCCGACGGAAACGACCTCGTAGATCATGGGCTTTTCCTTGTTGGTGGTAGCCAGAACAATGCCGGAGACGGTGGTCTCGGGCGCTTCGTGGGCTTTCAGCAGAACGTTATCTGCCATGGGCTTGAGTTTCATTTCAATTCCTCCATACATATAAGCATTTAGACGACGGGTATCGGACAAGCCTTACCCGCCTGTATCTACACAGTTTAGCACTCACTCGTTCTGAGTGCTAATATAATAGCGCAGCTTGGCAAAAAAAGCAAGAGGGAAAATGCAATATTCCGTAAATATTTTATGAACTGGAAGGGAATGGTAAAAGAGAGAAGAAAATGTCGTGCGTTTCCCCGGAACACCGCGCCGTTTTCGCTGGTATTCCCGTTTTGACGCAACGTACAATGGTTCCATATCAACAAGGGAGGACGGGCAATGCAATGTCAGAAGCTGAAAACCTACATGGAGACCGGACGGGTGGTTTTTCTCCCGGCTCGTTCCATCCGCCCCAATCCAGCGCAGCCCCGGAAAATTTTCCGCCCGGAGGCGCTGGACGAGCTGTCCGATTCCATCCGGCAGCACGGAATCCTGCAGCCGCTGTCCGTCCGCCGCAGCGGAAACGGCTATGAGCTGATCGCGGGGGAGCGCCGCCTTCGGGCGGCGGAGCTGGCGGGGATCACGGACATCCCCTGCATCATCATGAGCATGGACGACCGGGAATCCGGCATGGCGGCCATGGTGGAGAATTTGCAGCGGCAGGATCTGGATTTCATCGAGGAAGCCATGGGCATTTCCCGGCTGCTGGAGGATTGGAACATGAGCCAGGAGCAGGCGGCGCGGCTTCTGGGCAAAAGCCAGAGCGCGGTGGCCAACAAGCTACGGCTGCTGAAGCACAGCGAGCCGGTGCTGCTTGCCCTGCGGGAGGCAGGGCTGACGGAGCGTCACGCCCGGGCGCTTCTGAAACTGCCTACGGAGGAAAGTAAGCTCGCGGCGGTGAGGGAAATCGTCCGCCAGGGCATGAGCGTGGCGCGGACGGAAAAGTATGTGGAGACCCTCCTATCCGCCCGGTCGGACAGGCCGTCAAGAGCCAACGTGGGCGCGTTTCTAAACAGCCTGACCCAATCCCTGCAAAAAATCCAGTCCTCGGGCATTCCCGCCGTGTCGGAGCGCCGGGAGACGGACAGCCAGATCGTGCTGACCATTACGATTCCAAAATAAATACCGGGCGCACCGAAAGGTGCGCCCGGCGGGACACGTACTTATTTGCTTTCTTCAGTGGGATTCTGCTTGGCGGCCTTCTTTGCCGCCTTACGGGCCTTGCGCTTCTTGATGAAAACCACCACGCCGGCGGTAACGCCGCCCAGAATGACGAGATAGGGGGACTTTGCCAGCACCCACACCAGCAGGTCAAGCAGCCCGTTGCCGATGCCCTTCACGCTGCTTACAAAACCGCCGCTGATCCGCTCCCACACGGTGGGTTCCTCAACGGGGGTGTACTCCTGCACTTCGTCGATGGATAAGTAGATGGTGGCGTAATCCACCTGATTGTCGTACAGCCGCAGCTGGGAAGCACGGTTTTCCAGCTCGTAGCGCACGTCCGTCAGGCGGCTCTCGATCTCCAGAAGGTCTGCCATGGTCTCGGCCTGCTCCATCAGCTCCAGAAGACGGGCTTCCTCGGTTTGCAGCGCCTTGACGCGGCTTTCGGTCGCGACGTAGCTCAGGGTGATGTCCTCCCGGCTCAGGTTGGTGGATACCACGTTGGCAATGCCGGACATTTCCTCGGTGAATTCGTCCACCCGCTGGGCAGGGATACGGACGGTGAGACTGGCGCTGCGGTAGCGGCGGGAGGAATACATGCTGCCGTTATAGCTGTCCTGATCCTCCACGTAGCCGCCCAGACCGGAGATCTTTCCGTTCAGGGCTTCCATCAGAGCGTCCAGATCTTCGGTCTCGGCGGACATATTCACGGTGATGATCCATTTGCGGCCTTCCGGCAGCACGGTGGAATCGGTGTCGCCCGTCAGTCCGCCGTCTTCCGATTTGGCGCTCTCCATATCATAGTAAGCGCCATTCGCCGCCTCGGCGGGGGCAGCTGCGGCGGGGGCAGCTGCGTCGAAGGCCTGGGTGGATTTGCTTGCGCCGCCGCATCCGGCCAGCAGAGCGGCAAGCATACACAGGGTTACGAGAAATGCGGTCATCTTTTTCATTTGAGTTACCTCCTTGTTATTATGTGCTTCTGTCCATATACTCGACAAACTGCGGCGAAGGTTTCAGAAAATGGAAAATTTGCCGAAAAATTTTTCTTCTTTTGTTCAGTATAGCATCCGGCAGGCGGGAATGCAAGCATATATTGTGTACTTCGCCCAGAAAAGGGGTTGCATATGGCCTTCTTTTTCGTTATAATAGGAGGACGAACGGAGGTAGACACAATGGCAAAGCTTTATTTCAAGTACGGCGCCATGGGCTCCAGCAAAACGGCTCAGGCGCTGATCACCAAATACAACTACGAGGAAAACGACTTAAACGTCTGGCTCATCAAGCCCGGCACCGACACCCGGGACGGCGCGAAGATTCTGCGCAGCCGCATCGGCCTGGAATCCCCGGCGGACGTCATCGCCCCGGGCACGGACATTTACCTGCTGTTTCAGGACACCCAAGAGGGTAAGTGCGACGTGATCATCGTGGACGAGTGCCAGTTCCTGACGGAAAGCCAGATCGACCAGCTCCGCTCTCTGGTCAACGACTACAACATCCCGGTGATGTGCTTCGGTCTGCGCACGGACTTCCAGACCCGTCTGTTTCCCGGCAGCCGCCGTCTGATGGAGGTGGCGGACACCATTCAGGAGATCAAGACCATCTGCGACTGCGGTGCGAAGGCCACGGTCAACGCCCGGATCGACGGCGACGGCCACATCGTCACCCAGGGCGCCCAGGTGGTTCTGGGCGGCAACGACAGCTATATTGCCATGTGTCACAAGTGCTACATCCGGGGCATCCGGGAGCATCGGGTCATCCGCCTCCACGGACATAATTGAGTTGTATATAAAAGGAGAACCATCATGGAACTGAAAGACATTCTCGCCAAGTGCGACCACACCCTGCTGACCCAGACCGCCACCTGGGCGGAGATCAAAGGCGTCTGCGACGACGGCATGAAGTACCACACCGCCTCCGTCTGCATCCCCGCGTCCTACGTCAAACAGGCAAAGGATTACGTAGGGGACAAGCTGCCCATCTGCACCGTTATCGGCTTCCCCAACGGCTATGACACCACCGCCGCCAAGTGCTTCATGGCCTCCGACGCCGTGGCGAACGGCGCGGACGAGGTGGACATGGTCATCAACATCGGCTGGGCGAAGGACGGCCTGTGGGAGAAGATCACGGAGGAGATCGCCGCCGTGAAGGCCGCCTGCAACGGAAAGCTGCTGAAAGTCATCATCGAAACCTGCCTGCTCACCGACGAGGAAAAAATCGCCCTGTGCAGGTGCGTTTCCGACTCCGGCGCGGACTACATCAAGACCTCCACGGGCTTTTCCAAGGCCGGCGCGACCTTCCACGACGTGGAGCTGTTCGCCGCGCACGTTGCGCCCCATGTGAAGATCAAGGCCGCCGGCGGCATTTCCAGCCTTGCCGACGCGGAGAAGTTCATCACCCTGGGCGCGTCCCGCCTGGGCACCTCCCGCATTGTCAAGATCGCGAAGGGATTGGAGGGCAGCGGCTACTAAGCCCACGTCCCCCTACATTATAAAATTACAGAAACGAAAGGATGATTGCTATGTTCCCAACCCCCACCCCGCATATTTCCGCAAAGCCCGGTGATTTCGGCAAGACCGTACTGATGCCCGGCGACCCTCTGCGCAGCAAATTCATCGCCGAGAATTTCCTGGAAAACCCCGTCCTCGTCAACAACGTCCGGGGCGTGCAGGGCTACACCGGCACCTACAAGGGCGTCAAGGTCTCCGTCATGGCCTCCGGCATGGGTATGCCCGCCATCGGCATTTATTCCCACGAGCTGTTCAACGGCTACGGCGTGGAGAATATTATCCGCGTCGGCTCCGCGGGCGCCATTCAGGAGCATATCCATCTGTATGACCTGGTGATCGCCCAGGGCGCCTGCACCGATTCCAACTTTGCCGCCCAGTTCCATCTCCCCGGCACCTTCGCCCCCATCGCTTCCTGGGAACTGCTGAGGCAGGCCGTGAGGGCCGCCGAGGAAAACGGCGCCGTCTACCATGTGGGCAACGTCAATTCCTCCGACGTGTTCTACGGCGACCATGAACTGGTGCCCGAGGGACTGGACAGCCTGTACGGCCTGAAGAAGATGGGCGTCATGGCGCTGGAAATGGAAGCCGCCGCCCTGTACATGAACGCCGCCCGGTACGGCAAGCGGGCGCTGTGCATCTGCACCATTTCCGACCACATCCTCACCGGCGAGGATACCACCTCCGAGCAGCGCCAGAATTCCTTCACCACCATGATGAAGGTGGCGCTGGACACCGCCGTGGCTATGGAGAACAAGTAAACCCCAGAATCTAATACGATTTCTTCATAAAATGATTTCATCATTTTATGAAAGCCGTTTCACGGCAGACCGCCTGGTCGGCGGTAAGAAATGTATTGACTTC
>CAKTKF010000067.1 GCA_934569215.1 uncultured Oscillospiraceae bacterium | reverse complement strand
CGGAAATTGTAGAAATCGCCGGAGGACGCCACCACCGCGTTGACGCTTTCCGCCATTTCCGAGGTGTAGAACTGGGTCGCTGAGCCGTATTCGCCGCCGGCCAGATGCCGCCGGAACTGGGACGGATGGTTGACCTTCACCTCGGAGAAGGTGTACACGGAACCGTCGTGAACCTCCTTCCAGGTGATGGCGAAAATGGTGTCATCCAGATAATAGTTCACAAGACTGCCCTCAAACAGCTCTGTGTCGGTGCTGAAATACAGCTCCTGCCCGTCCAGAATGAAGGCCGCTTCGTCCAGGAGCCATTGCAGGGAGGACGGGTCGTCGGTCTGGCCGTAACATTCCGGATTCGGCTCCGGGGCGACCTGAGCGTCGTCCGGAATCTCGATGATGACCTTTTCTCTAACCGGGACGGTAGTCTCGGGAACATTCTCCGGTGTTTGCACGGCGGTGAGGGTATCCCGGGCGGCATCCATTTTTGCGGAGACGAAGCCGTCAAACTGCTCCATAATTGCCATATTCTCCGGTGCCGTCTGCGCCGTGGCTTTGGGACGGCTGAGGGACTGCGCCATCTTTCCCAGCAGAACGGCCGTCAGTGCCAGGGAAATCGGTACCACGATAACCCCCAGCAGGACGAAAAACGGACTGACCCGGTCATTTTTTCGGGCAAATTTCGGTTGATATGCCATGTCCGTCCTCCTTACGCCACGCCGGAGATGATTTGCAGCAGCGCCTGATCCGGCACCACCCACCATGCGCCATCCTGATAGATCAGACCCAGCGTCACGTCCCGGGTGACGGTCTGGGCGTCTTCGCTCAGCGCCTGGGTCACCGCGTCGTTCAGCGCCTGATCCACCAGTTCATCCCGGTAGCTGTTATCCACGTTATAAAGTTCCGTTTTGTCCTCGGCCGCAGCGGCTTTGGCATCCAGCAGCGCCTTCGCCCGCTGGGGAACTGCCTCCGTCACGCCGGACACATCCAGATAGGTGACCGAGGCGTCCTGGGCAAACCCCGTATCCGTGACCCGGCAAAGTCCGGTGAATTCATAGGAAAGGCTGTCCGTGAAGGCATCCCATAGGAGCTTGCTTACGGCATCCTCCGGCTCCCCAGCGCCCAGATCCGGCTGACCGTAAATGCAGCTCTGGGCGGTGGCATAGTCCCCGGCGCACAGGGCGTCCATCATGCGCTGCGCCTGCGCCGAGGCTGCCTCGGGAGATTCCAGCATTCTCGGCTGGGCGTTCCGCGACGCAATGCTCACCGCCGCCGTCACTACCATCAGTAGGATGCCCAGAATGCCAAACAGGGCGGATAAAATTTTGGATCCTTTCATATGCACACCTCGGATTTTCCATATACCGCCTATTATACAGGGCAATGGGAAGGTTGTCAATTGAACGTTGGATTAAGAAACCTCCCTTGTCGGTCTGATGGGTGACCATAAAATAGTGAATGGAGCGTATCGGTACAGATACGCTCCATTTCTCGTTCTATAACGGGGTGCAGACCCCCTTGGCTCTCCCTTTGGGAGAGCTGTCGCCGAAGGTGACTGAGAGGGCATTGCAGCCTTACGTACCCTCTCCGTCTTCGCTCAGCCACCTCTCCCATAGGGAGAGGCAAGGGGGCATCATAAATGGTCAAAAATGCGGGTCATCCGCCGAAATCGGAGCTTTTTGAGGAGATGGTAAAGCCGTTTTCGTTGTCCGCCGGGACGAGGGTGAAGCAGACGGTGCCGATGGTATCCTCCGGGGTGCCGCTGTATATGTCAAAGATAGCGGTGGCACCGTCGACGGAGTTTGGGTAATAGCCGCGGAAGGCATAGCCCACGTCGCCGAAATCGGAGAGACCGACGTAATAATAGCCATCTTCAAAATAGAATAGCGTTTGCCCCGCGCTCACGTCCTGGACGGCGGGGGAGTAGGCGGGCATTTCCCGGCCAAGGGCAAGGCGGACGTAGGGAATAACGCTGTCCTCCCGGCTGACCTTCACTGCCTGTCCCCAGGAGGTGGTGACCAGTTCCTGTTCGCCGCAGACGGTCATTGCCGCTCCGCTGTCCGTTATTTCCGGACAGGTGAAGGAGGAGAACAGGAAGTTCCGCCAGAATTCGTCGTTCAGGGAATCGTCACCTGCCCAGTCCGGCATGAAGTAGCACATTTTTTCCAGAAAAGCCCTGCCGGTTTCGCTCAGGGTGAAGGAATCCGCTTCCGTACTTGCTGTGTCAGGTCCCGTCTGGATTTCCGGCTGGGCAAGCTGCTCAGTCCCCACCGGCGCGGCGGGGGCGTTCTTTGACCCGGAGACGTTTAGAAAGAGAAACACCCCTCCCACGGACAACACCAGCACCAGACATACCAGCACGACCGCAAAGCCCCAGCTCTGCTTTTTCTCATTCTTTTCGTTCTTCATAAATTTGGTTTCACCTTTCTGACGGATGGCACGGTTCATTTCTCCCTCAATGCGCCGGGCGCAGTCGTCGGGCATGGCCATCCCGTTGTAGACATCGATCACTTGCTTATTCACGCTGCACCCTTTCTCATCAGCTTTTCCAGCTGTCCCCGCCCCTGGGAGAGCCGGGCGGCCGCGGTGCCTTGGGGGATTTTCAGAAGCCGGGCGATTTCTCCAGTGGTAAAGTTCTCGTAGTAGCGCAGGTACAGAACCACCCGGTATTTGGGCGGCAGGTGCAGGATGCTCTGTCGGGAGCCGCCCGTCTTCGGGGTGAGGAAGATGCCCTTCACGGCGCGTTTCCAGCCGCCCGAGCGAAGCAGATCATGGCACGTATCAGCAGTTGCCTGCATGAGAAAATCCCGCTCTGTTTCCGGCGTCAGCTCTCCATGCTCCACCAGCTTCAGAAATACCGTCCGGCTTACGTCCTCCGCTTCTCGGGGGCTGCGGGTATAGTTGACTGCCAGCCGGTAAACATCATCCCGGTAGCGATGAAATAAGTTTAGCGCGTCCACTGCCCAACCTCCCCCAAATTCGCATCGAATCCTATATACAATACGATTGAGACGGGCATTTTGTTGCACCCGGCCGAAAAAATTTTTGAGAGACGGGACAGGATATATTTTCAGGCCGGTCTGCTTGACAAATGCTGTCTGGGATATGTATAATACACTCGTCTTGGTATGACTATAGAAAATTCCGCATTTATATATTTCAAGGAGGATACTATGACACCCCAGGAAAAAAAGCAGCTGCAGGTTATGGCCTGCAAAGTGCGTATGGGCGTAATTGAGGGCGTCCACGCGGCTAAAAGTGGACATCCCGGCGGCAGTCTGTCCGCTGCGGACATGTTCACCTATCTGTATTTCAAGGAATTGCGCGTGGATCCGAAAAATCCCCAATGGGAGGATCGGGACAGGTTCGTCCTGAGCAAGGGTCACACCGCGCCCGGCCTGTATGCGACGCTGGCGCTGCGGGGCTTTTTCCCCGTGGAGGATCTGGTGACGCTGCGTAAGATGGGAAGCTATTTGCAGGGGCACCCCAATATGAACTCCGTCCCCGGCGTGGATATGTCCACGGGTTCTCTGGGGCAGGGCATTTCCGTCGCCTGCGGCATGGCGCTGGCCAGCCGTCAAAAGAAGCGGGACAACCGGGTCTACACCCTGCTGGGCGACGGCGAGATTCAGGAGGGTCAGGTCTGGGAGGCGTGCATGTTCGCCGCCCACTACAAACTGGACAACCTCTGTGTCATCATCGACAACAACGGCCTGCAAATTGACGGCGACATCGCCAAGGTCATGAGTCCTTATCCCATTGATAAGAAGCTGGAGGCCTTCGGCTTCCACGTGGAGACTATCGACGGCCACGACTTTGACGCCATCGCGTCTGCGCTGGACACGGCGAAAACCGTCAAAGGCAAACCCAGCGCGATCATTATGAAGACCGTCAAGGGCAAGGGCGTTTCCTTCATGGAGAATCAGGCCGGCTGGCACGGCTCAGCACCAAATGACGAGCAGTACGCAGTGGCGATGGCGGAGCTGAAGCAGCAGCTCAGCAATCTGGAGGGCATGTAAAATGGCAGATGTAAAGAAAATGGCCACCCGCGAGGGCTACGGACGGGGTCTGGTCGCCCTGGGCGCGGAGCATGAGGATATCGTGGTGCTGGACGCCGATCTGGCAGGCTCCACCAAGACCGGTATGTTCGCCAAGGCGTACCCAGACCGTCACTTCAACTGCGGCATTGCGGAAGCGGACATGATGTGCGTGGCGGCGGGCTTCGCGGCCAACGGCTTCGTTCCCTTCGCGTCCTCCTTTGCCATGTTCGCTGCGGGGCGGGCTTTCGAGCAGATTCGCAACTCCATCGGATATCCCCACTTGAACGTGAAGATCGGCGCTTCCCACGGCGGCCTGTCCGTGGGCGAGGACGGCGCCAGCCACCAGTGCTGCGAGGATTTCGCGCTGATGCGTTCCATCCCCGGCATGGTCGTCATCTGCCCCGCCGACGGCGTGGAGGCCGAGGCGGCCACCAAGGCGGTGTATGCCTATCAGGGGCCTGTCTACCTGCGGATGGGACGTCTGGCAGTTCCGGTGTTCCATGAGGACGGCTTTGAATTTAAGATCGGCAAGGGCGAGATTATGCGCGAGGGTACGGACATTGCCGTCATTGCCAACGGGCTGATGACCTACGAGGCCATCAAGGCCGGTGAGGCGCTGGAAGCCATGGGCATCCACGCCCGGATCGTGAACATGTCCACCATCAAGCCTCTGGACGAGGAGCTGGTGCTGAAATGCGCCAAGGAGTGCGGCAAAATCATCACCTGCGAGGAGCACAGCATCATCGGCGGCCTGGGCGAAGCGGTGTGCAGCTACCTTGCGGAAACCTATCCCGTCCCGGTCAAGCGCATCGGCGTGGACGACAAGTTCGGCTGCTCCGGCACGGCGGCTGAGGTGCTGAAAGCCTATGGCCTGAGCGCGGAACACATTGTCGAGGTTACAAAGGAGTTCCTGAACCGATAAAACAAGCGCCCTGCACGGAATGGGCGTCAGACAGCGAACAGGCACAGCGGGATAACCCGCTGTGCCTGTTAATATGAGCACCCCTTGCCTCTCCCTATGAGAGAGGCGGCTGAGCGAAGCGAAGACGGAGAGGGGGAACTAGGGCGCAATACCCTTTCAGTCACCTTCGGTGACAGCTCTCCCAGAGGGAGAGCCAAGGGGGGCGTATATTGACACAGTTAATGGAGCGTATCTGTACAGATACGCTCCATTAACTGTTTTACGACCGCACATAAAAGTACAGGGTACTTTTGCATGTGCTTATCAGGGGGTGTCCGCGCCCAGCTGAATGCTGATTTCGCCGTAGGACAGCGCTTCGGTTTCGCCGTTTTCGTAGCGCACCAGAAGACGGAAATCGTCGTCAATGCCGTAGGCATAGGCGCTGACCTTTCGCCCTGTGGAGAGAACGGTGACATTCCGCCCAATCGCCAAACTGCGGGCGCGGTAGTCTTCCAGATATGCCTTGCGTTCCGGGTGGGTGTAGAAATCCCAAAAGCGGTTCAGAAATTCTCCGACCAGCCGGTTTTTTGCCTCCGGAGTGCTATGCTCCAGAATCGCCCCGGCAATGGACTGGATCTCCTCCGGGAATCCCTCTGTAGGCGGATAAATGTTGATACCGGCCCCCAGCACCATGTAGTCTAAGGAACCGGTCTCCAGACCTACGGCAGCTTCCGTCAGAATGCCGCAGACCTTTTTGCCATGAAGGAAAATGTCGTTGACCCATTTGATGCCGGGTTGCTGCCCAGTCACCGCGTCTATGGCCTGACACATCGCCGTCGCGGCCGCCGCCGTGAGGCAGGTCGCCTGTTGGGGGGAATAGGCCGTCGGGCGGAGTAGCAGACTTAAGTATACGCCGGTGTCCACAGGGGAAAAGAATTGCCGCCCGTAGCGTCCACGCCCGGCGGTCTGCCCGCAGGCGATGATGACGCAGCCTTCCGGACAGCCCTGATTGGCCTTTTCCCGGACAAGGGCGTTGGTGGAGGGCGCGGTGGGGAGTACCGTCAAATCCAGATCCCGGTATTCCGGTTTCAGAAATCTGCGAATCCCCTGGGGGGACAGAATGTCCGAATCCGGAGAAAGCCGATAACCTTTGTTGGTCACCGCGTCGATGGTGTAGCCGTCTTCCCGAAGCGCGTTCACTGCCTTCCACACGGCTGCCCGGGATATCTGAAGCGTCCGGGCAATCTCCTCCCCGGAGAAAAACGTCTCCTTGTTGTCTTCCAGCAGGGCAAGCAGCTTTCCTTTGGTGGTCACGGCGGTGCCTCCTTTCATACGGCTTCTGAACAAATCATTATAAGGGAAACCGGATCAGCGGCACAAGTTCGTCCACTGGCAGTCGCCGCAGATATCCTCCCGTTGACCGGGCAGCAAAATGGTTTTCTGCACCCGTTCCGTCAGTTCCCGGTAGGGCAGAACTTCCCCGGGGGTCAGGCCGCACCGGGAAAGCACTTCCCGGTCATAGCGCCGCACCTTTTCGACGGATTCACATTGGCCGGACAGATTGTTTGGGCAGGCGCGGCAGATCTCGTCCGCCTGATCGGTCAGCCGGACGAGGGGATTTTCTTCCAGCATGGCCTTTTTCTGCGCCATATTTTCCACAAAAGCACCGC
>CAKTKF010000066.1 GCA_934569215.1 uncultured Oscillospiraceae bacterium | reverse complement strand
TAGGTGGGGTCCTCGGTGAGCAGGTAGCCGACGATCTGGTTGACGGGGTTGTAGCCTTTTTCGGTGAGGGCTTCATACACATTCCGGAGAATACGGCGCATATTCTCTTTGTCATCGCTGGGAACGGTGAATTTTACAGTGTCCTTGTCCGTCATGGTTTCAGCCTCCTTTTATATTTGTACTACCGTCATTATAACCGAATTGTCTCGGGCTGTAAAGCCCTGAAATTGGAATTTTTTGTGAATCTTAGCAGAAATTTACTGCAAAGAATCGGAATTATCGCAGCGCGGCGTCCAGCTTTTCCTTCAGCGCGGCCAGAACCTTGGTCACCACGGCTTCGGAGTCCGTATCGGTGAGGGTGCGGTCATCTGCCCGCAGCTCCAGAGAGAAGGCCATGCTCTTCTTGCCCTCGGGGACGCCGGGGCCGCGGTAGATGTCGAAGAGCTTCACATCCCGCAGCAGCTTTCCAGCAGCGGCGGTGATGACGGCTTCCGCCTGGGCGACGGTGACGTCCTCAGAGCAAATGAGGCTCAGGTCACGGGACACGGTGGGATACTTGGGCAGGGGGGTATAGGTGGCGTCGGGAAGCTGCATCTCAAACAGCTTGGTGAAATCGATCTCGGCGCAGTAGACATCGGCGTCAATGCCGTAGTTGGCAGCCACCAGGGGATGCACCTGACCCATCACGCCCACGTCCACGCCGTCGATGCTCACCTTGGCGCAGCGGCCGGGGTGGTAGCTGGGGTTGTCCTTCACGGCGGTGTACGCCGCCTTCTTCAGCCGCAGACCGGTGAAGACGGCTTCCAGCTCGCCCTTCAGAGTGAAGAAGGTCTCGCCGGCGCCGTAGGTGCCGAGAACCAGCATCTTCGGCTCATGGGGCAGAGCCTGACCTTCCACGGGCGAATAGATTTTTGCCATCTCGTAGAGCTTCACGGCCTTGTTGTGGTAGGCGTTGTTCCGGGAGAGAATTTCCAGCATGGAGGGCAGTGCAATGGTGCGCATGATGGAGGTGTCCTCGCCCAGGGGGTTCTGGATGCGCAGAGCATTCCGCAGGGGAGAATCGGCGGGCAGCCGAATCTGATCGAAAACGGTGGGGGAGACGAAGGAGTAGGTGATGATCTCGCTGTAACCCATGGCGCGGCACAGAGTTCCGGCCTTGGCTTCCAGCTTCATCACGGGGGAGTAGCCACCCTGAGTAGAGGTCTTGAAAGCGGTGGTGGGAATCTCGTTGTAGCCGTAGGAACGGCCCACTTCTTCGGCGATATCCGCCATCAGGTTCAGGTCGGGACGGAAGGAAGGAACCAGAATGGTGTCGCCCTCCACGGGGATTTCCAGCTGGTTCAGGTACTTGACCATATCCTCCTTGGAGATATTGGTACCCAGCAGGCGGTTGATCTTCTCCGGCTCCAGAGGCAGCGTTTTTTCCTCGGGGACATAGTTGATAACATCAATGGTGCCGTTCAGCACGTCGCCGCAGCCCAGCATTTCCACAAGCTCGCAGGCACGCTGCACGGCGGGAACGGTCATCATGGGGTCAAGGCGCTTTTCAAATTTGCCGGAGGCTTCGGTGCGCATGCCCAGCGCCAGAGCGGTCTGACGGATGGAGGTGCCGTCGAAGTTAGCGGACTCGAAGACCACCATGGCGGTGTCGTCCTTGATCTCGGAGTTTTCGCCGCCCATGATACCAGCAAGGCCGATGGGCTTATTCTCGTCGGCGATGACCAGCATACCGGCTTTCAGATTGCGCACGTTGCCGTCCAGGGTGGTCAGGGTCTCGCCGTCCTCGGCTTCCCGCACCACGATCTTGCCGGAGGAAACATAGCGGTAATCAAAGGCGTGCATGGGCTGGCCGTATTCCAGCATGACGTAGTTGGTGATGTCCACGATGTTGTTGATGGGACGCACGCCGTTGGCACGCAGACGGCGGCGCAGCCACTTGGGGGAGGGAGCGATCTTTACGTTGGTCACCATCCGGGAGGTGTAGCGGTTGCACAGCTTCGTTGCGGGGACGTCCACATCCAGATGGTCGTAAATATCCCCGGCGTCGGAGCCGTGAACCACAGGCTCATGGTGACGCATGGGCTTGCCGAAGGCGGCGGCAGCTTCCCGGGCAAGGCCGATGATGCTGTAGCAGTCCGGGCGGTTGTTGGTGATCTCAAAATCCACAACGGTGTCGTCGTTGCCGATGACGAGGTTGATGTCCTCACCAATCGTGCAATCTTCATCATTGAGAATCCAGATGCCGTCGGCGAACACGCCGGGCAGATCGTTCTGGGTCAGACCCAACTCTGAGAAGGAGCAGAGCATACCGTTGGACGGTTCGCCCCGGAGCTTGCCCTTGGTGATGTGGACGCCGCCGGGGAGCCAGGAATTGTGCTGTGCCACGGGTACCAGATCGCCCTCGTGGACGTTCTGGGCGCCGGTGACGATCTGCACGGGAGCATCGCCACCCACGTCCACCTGACAGATCCACATATGATCGGAGTTGGGATGGCGCACCATGGACACAACCTTGCCCACGACCACGTTTTTGATCTCCGCGTCCAGCCGCTCCCAGGTTTCCACCTTCTGACCGAAGACGGTCAGGGTTTCCACGAATTCCTTATCGGAGACGTTAGACAGGTCTACGAATTCCTCGTTCAGCCATTTTCTGTTGAGTTTCATTGTTTTTCCCTCCTTAGAACTGGTTCAGGAACCGGATGTCGTTGTCGAAAATCAGTCTCAGGTCGTTGATCTTCATGCGGCCCATGGCCATACGCTCCAGACCCATGCCGAAAGCGAAGCCGGAATATTTTTCGGGGTCGATGCCGCAGTTTTCCAGAACCGTGGGGTGTACCATACCGGCGCCCAGCAGTTCAATCCAGCCCTCGCCGTGGCAGGTGGAGCAGACCTGACCGTCAATTTCGCCGGTGCCATGGCACTTGTGGCACTGCATGTCCATTTCACAGCTGGGCTCGGTGAAGGGGAAGTGATGGGGACGGAACCGCATCACGGCGTCCTCGCCGTATATTTTCCGCATGATGGTGGTCAGCGCGCCCTTCAGGTCGCCCATGGTGATGTTCTCCGCCACCACCAGACCCTCGATCTGATGGAACATGGGGGAGTGGGTCGCGTCGGCCTCGTCCTTGCGGAATACGCGGCCGGGAGCCAGCATACACAGCGGGGGCTTGTGCTTTTCCATGTAGCGGATCTGCATGGGGCTGGTCTGGGTGCGGAGCAGGACGCTGTCGTCGTCGGTGAAATAGAAGGTATCGGAGCGGTCACGGGAAGGATGGCCTTCCTCGATGTTCAGCCGGGTGAAGTTGTAGTCCGCCAGCTCCACCTCGGGGCCATCCACCACCTGATAGCCCAGACCCACAAAGATGTCCTTGATGGTTTGCAGCACCTGATTCATGGGGTGCTGATGGCCGATGGACACGGTCTTGCCGGGGATGGTCACGTCGATGGACTCGGCAGCCAGCTTGGCTTCCAGGGCGGCGGCGTGGATGTCCGCCTTCCGCTTTTCCAGCTCCTCCTCGATGCTTGCCCGGACGGAGTTTGCCAGCTGACCCATGACGGGGCGCTCCTCGGCGGAGAGCTTGCCCATCTGCTTTAAGACGGCGGTCAGCTCGCCCTTCTTGCCCAGCAGCCTGACGCGAAGCTCTTCCAGAGCCGCCGGGGTGGCGGCAGCTTCCAGGGCTGTCAGGGCGTTGGCTTTGATTTGCTCTAACTGTTCTTTCATGTTCATTCCTCCTGAAAGGTAAACTACAAAAAAATAGACCCTCCATCCCACAATCGGGACGAAAGGCATTCCTTCCGCGGTACCACCCGCAATTCGCCGAAACGGCGCGCTTTTCGGATGCAGACACATCCAAGACCGTTAACGCAGTCACGCGGCCAACTCTACTTTTCGTTCAAGCGGCAGCTCCTGGGAGAAAGCCCGGCATTGCACGCAAGCGGATCTCACCATCCCGCTCTCTCTGACGCCGCAAACCAACACAAGGCAGCCCATTCAACGCTTTTTCCGTATCGCCCTCATATTAGCATATACGGCGAAAATATGCAAGCATTTTTTTCGCGGAATCCGCTGAAAACGGGAAATCTCTTGACGAAGAAGCGGGGGAGTGATATGGTTGGAGTATCGAAAAAACAAAGGAGTGCATTGCCATGAAATATGAATCCGTACAGCAGGCGCAGCAGGCTCTCAAGAAACTGGAGCAGACCCAGGCGGCGTATAACCACGCTCTGGGCGTTCTGTACCTGGATGCCACCACCGCCGCCCCCAGCGACACCTGGGAGGGACGGGGCAAGACCATGGAGGTCATGTCCCAGGTTACCTATGATCTGCTGGTGAACGATGAGAATAACGAGCTTCTGAGCTATCTGGAATCCCACGCCGAGGAACTGGGTGCCCAGACAAAGCGGGAGGTGGAGGTTCTGCGCAAAAGCTACGACCAGATCCACCGTATCCCGGCAGAGGAATATGTCGCCTATTCCGTGTTAATAAACGACGCCGAGAGCGTATGGCACAAGGCAAAGCTGGAGGATGATTTTGCCGCCTTTGCCCCGTATCTTGAAAAGATCGTGGATTATAACCGGAAGTTCGCCGGGTATTATCACCCGGAAATGGCGCCCTACGACGCGCTCCTGAACGAATACGAGGAAGGGATGAACGTTGAGACACTGGACGCCTTCTTCGCTCAGCTCCGTCAGACCATCGTCCCCCTGATCGAGAAGATCCGCTCGGCAAAGCAGATCGACGATGCCTTCCTGTACCGGCATTATCCCGTGGAGATTCAGAAAAAGCTCTCCGATTATCTCATGGAGGTCATGGGCATTGACCGCACCCACTGCGGTATTGCCGAGACGGAGCATCCCTACACCACCAATTTCAACAACAAGGACGTGCGCATCACCACCCATTATCTCGAGGACAATCTGGTTTCCTCCATGTTCTCCGTCATCCACGAGGGCGGCCACGCCCTGTATGAGCTGGGGGCGGACAACTGTTACAATTACACCGCCCTGGCCGGCGGCGTGTCCATGGGCATTCACGAGAGCCAGAGCCGGTTCTATGAGAACATCATCGGCAGAAGCCCCGCCTTTGTCCATGCCATTTTCCCGAAGCTGAAGGAGCTGTTCCCGGAGCAGCTGGCGGACGTGGACGAAACCATGTTCTACCGCGCCATCAACAAGGCGGAGCCGTCTCTCATCCGCACCGAAGCCGATGAGCTGACCTACTGCCTGCACATCATGGTGCGCTACGAGATCGAAAAGCAGCTGATCGGGGGAACTCTCGCGGTCAAAGACGTTCCGGCGGAATGGAAGCGGCTGTATAAGCAGTATCTGGGTGTGGACGTTCCCAACGACCGGGAGGGCTGCCTCCAGGACAGCCATTGGAGCGGCGGCAGCATCGGTTATTTCCCCTCCTATGCCCTGGGCAGCGCTTACGGTGCGCAGATGCTGCATAAAATGCAGGAAGAAATCGGGGACATCTGGGAGGATGTGGCAAAGGGCGATCTGAGCAAGGTCACGGGCTGGCTGAGAAGCCATATCCACCGCTATGCCAGCTTCAGGAAGCCCGGCGAGCTGTTTGAATCTGTGTGCGGCAAGTTCGACGCGAAGTATTATACCGACTACCTGACGGAAAAGTACACGAAGCTGTACAATCTGTAATATGATCAGACGGCTGAATCACGAGACGGTTTTATCTCTCCTGCCCGACCGGAACCCCTGGGGACATAAGGGGGATTTTGGCAAGCTCCTGCTGCTGTGCGGCAGCCGGGGATACACGGGGGCGGCGTTTTTCGCCGCCATGGGCGCTCTTCGCTCGGGCGCGGGGCTGGTGTTTCTGGGAGTGCCGGAAAGCATCTACGGCATTGAAACGGTGAAGCTCAACGAGCCGGTGATTTTCCCACTGCCAGACGCAGACGGCAGGCTCAGCGCCGACGCCGTGCCGGAAATTCTTTCGCGGCTTCCTCGGGTGGACGCCGTGCTGGTCGGCCCCGGCCTTGGGCAGTCCGAGGGGACGCTGGTCGTGGTCAGGGCGGTACTGGAAAATGCCCAGTGTCCGGTAGTTGTGGATGCAGACGGCATAAATGTTTTGTCCGCGCATAGAGATTTACTGCGCGGAAGGAAATCGCCCACTATCCTGACGCCCCATGACGGGGAGTTTGCCAGGCTTGGCGGCGTCATGGGGGAAGACCGCATGGCCGCGGCCGCTGCCCTTGCCGACGACCTGGGGTGCGTCGTCCTGCTGAAGGGTCACGAGACCTGCATCACAGACGGTACGGACGGTTACATTAACCCAACCGGGAACCCCGGCATGGCCGTCGGGGGCAGCGGGGATGTGCTGGCGGGCGTTATTACGGCGCTGCTGGGGGCGGGATTGCCGCCGCTGGAAGCCGCCGCCTGCGGGGCATGGCTCCATGGCGCGGCGGGAGACCGGTGTGCGTCGGAGCTGGGGCAGTATGGGATGCTGCCAACGGACATGCTCAGCGCCCTTCCGCGACTTATGAAATAAGGCGGGGTTTCTTTGAAAAAATTCGCGGCGGCTGTGGCGGTGCTTGTGTTTCTCACCGGGTGTTCCGGCGGGTCAAAGGAGATGCAGCGGGGGCTTGACCTTCGCTCGGAGCTGCTGAAGGCTTCCGAATGCCGGTTTTCCTGCGAAATTACGGCGGATTATGCGGACAAAGTATACACC
>CAKTKF010000065.1 GCA_934569215.1 uncultured Oscillospiraceae bacterium | reverse complement strand
ACCGGCTCCGGCAGCTGATTTTATCTCCAATTTGAATTGTTTGGCGGGGGTAAGCGTCCCCCGCCAAACAGTCGTATTATTATGACAGGGAATCTCTGAAAAAACCGTCCGAAGCGGGGCTGCGGACGGCTTCTTCGGGGATTCCGTAAAGAAAGGGAGGAACCCCTTGTGGAACAACTGTTTTCTCTGGAATACCTGGTATCCATTCTGCTCAGCGGCATTTCTCTGGGCGGGCAGCTGGCGCTGATCGCCATTGGCTATACCATGGTCTACGGCATTCTGCGCCTGATCAACTTCGCCCACGGCGACGTGTTCATGGTCGCGGGCTTGCTGGGTATCTATATTTCCGCCGTGATGCCTATCTACGCGGCGATTCCCGTTGTCATCATCCTGACGGTGGCGCTGGGCTTCTTCATTGAGCGGGCGGCCTATAAGCCCCTGCGCAACGCGCCGAGAATGTCCGTCATGATTTCTGCCATCGGCGTCAGCTATCTGCTGCAAAACACCGCGACCTATGTCACCGGCGGCCAGCCCATGACGTATCCCACCATCGGAATTCTGAACAAAACCGTCGATATCGTCGGCACCTCCACAAAGCTGGTGGTTATCATCACCCCCATTCTGGTTCTGGTGCTGATCCTGCTGCTGACCCAGCTGATCAACCACACCAAGATCGGCATGGCCATGCGGGCGGTGTCCAAGGACTTTGAGACCGCACGGCTGATGGGCATTAAGATCAACAACGTCATTTCCATGACCTTTGTCATCGGCTCCGCCCTGGCGGTGGTGGGTTCCATTCTGTACTTCACCACTTACCCCGCCATCACCCCCACGGCGGGGGCCATGCCGGGACTGAAAGCCTTCGTGGCGGCGGTGTTCGGCGGCATCGGCTCCATCCCCGGCGCGGTGATCGGCGCGTTTTTGATCGGTATTTGCGAGACTATCATCAAGGGTCTGCCCTCGGCGTGGAATGTTTCCGTGTTCTCCGATGCCTTCACCTTTGCACTGCTCATCATCATCCTGACCTGCAAGCCCACCGGACTCTTTGGCGAAAAGGCCACGGATAAGGTTTAAGGAGGTGCCGGATATGCTGAAACAGAAAACAAACAAAAACGGCAGCTTTGCCGCGCTGGTTTCCATTTCGGTGCTGTTGCTGCTGGTTATCCTGCTGGAAAACCTCAGCGACTACATCCCGGGACTGCCTGCGGTCTTTCTTCCTACCAGTCAGCTGTTTACCGTGCTGAAAAAGGGCGCGGTGTATTCTCTGGTGGCCGTTTCCATGAACCTGCTCAACGGCTTTACCGGCCTGTTCTCTCTGGGACAGGCGGGCTTCATGCTGCTGGGCGCGTATACCTACGCCATTCTCACCGTTCCCATGGCTGCCAAGGATCAGGTTTATTACCTCTACGGCGGCTCGGCTGTGAAGTTCTCCCTGGTGGATTGCTTCCAGAGCTTTCTGGGAAGCGCCGGGTTCGGCGGCGGGCTGGCGCTGGTGCTGGCCGTTCTTGTAGGACTGATTCTGGCGGGGCTGGTGGCCGCGCTGTTCGCGGCGCTGATCGGTCTGCCGGTTCTGCGGCTGAAAAGTGATTACCTCGCCATTGCCACATTGGGTTTTGCCGAAATTCTCCGGGCGATTTTTCAGTGGCAGACCCTCGGCCCCATCACCAACGGCGCGAATATGATCAAGGGCTTCCCCACCTTCTCCGACTTCAATATTAAAAACGGGGCAGGGCAGGTGGTTCTGCGGCTGAGTACGTTCGTCCCCTTCCTTGTGGCGATCATTTGCATTACCCTGATCGTTCTGCTGATCAATTCCTCCTACGGCCGCGCCTTTAAGGCCATCCGGGACGACGAGGTGGCGGCGGAGGCCATGGGAATCAACCTGTTCAAGCACAAGATGCTCTCCTTTGTGATTTCCAGCTTCTTCTCCGGTGTGGGCGGCGCGCTGTTCGCCATGTACGTGGCCAACGCCCAGGCGAAGGTCTTTACCTCCACCATGACCTATGAAATTCTGCTGATCGTGGTCATCGGCGGCATCGGCTCCGTTTCCGGCTCCGTCATCGGCACGTTCCTGTACGTGGCCTGCTCTGAGTGGTGGCTGCGGTTCCTGGATCGGGAGACATACATCGGCTCGTTTAAGGTGCCTCTGCTGCGCAGCGGCTTCCGGATGGTCGTATTCTCCGTGGTCATCATGATCATCGTCCTGTTCTTCTCCAAGGGCATCATGGGGGAGAAGGAGCTGAGCTGGAAGGGCATCGGCGGACTGTTTCAGAAACGGAAAAAGGCTGCCCCGGCGGCGGAAAAGGAGGACTGAAGCGGCATGAGCGAAACAAACGTTCTTCGTATGGAAAACGTCACCATGCAGTTTGGCGGCGTTGTGGCTGTGAATGATTTGTCTCTGGACGTGCCGGAGGGTCAGATCGTCGCACTCATCGGCCCCAACGGCGCGGGCAAAACCACGGCCTTTAACTGCATCACCGGTGTGTATCAGCCGACCAACGGCCGGGTGGAATTCATGGGCAAGACCATGATCCGCAATCACCCCACCGGGAAAATGAAAAAGAACTACCTGGGTACCAACGGGGAAAAATACGCAAATGAGCGCAACATTGACCCGACTCCGGATCATGTGGTATCTCTGGGCATTGCCCGTACCTTCCAGAACATCCGCCTGTGGAAAAGCATGACGGTGTTTGAAAACGTGCTGGTGGCCAAGCATATGCGGGCGAAGCAGAACGTGTTTTCCGCCATTTTCCGGGCGAATGCCAAGGAAGAGGCGAGAATGCGGGAAGAAACCATGGAGCTGCTGAAAGAGCAGGGACTGGAGCAGTACAGAGACGAGATCGCCACCAGCCTGCCCTACGGCCTACAGCGCCGTCTGGAAATTGCCCGCGCTCTGGCGACGGATCCCAAGCTGCTGCTGCTGGACGAACCGGCGGCAGGCATGAACCCCCAGGAGACCCAGGAGCTGGCGGAATACATCAAGGAGATCCGGGACAGACACCATCTGACGGTTTTCCTCATTGAGCATCACATGGATCTGGTCATGAAGATTTCGGATTACATTTATGTTATTGACTTCGGCAGTGAGATCGCCCGGGGCGTGCCGAAGGAAGTGCAGCAGAACAAGCGCGTGATCGAGGCGTATTTGGGGGTGACGGAAGATGCGTAACATTCTGGAGATCCGGGACTTGCAGGTGCATTACGGCGGAATCGAAGCGGTGAAGGGCATCAGTCTGGACGTGCCGGAAGGGGAGATCGTGACCCTGATCGGCGCCAACGGCGCGGGCAAAAGCTCCACCCTTCGCGCCATCGCGGGGCTGGTGAAGCCCTCCGCGGGAAAAATCTCCTTTCTGGACGAGGACATCACCGGCATGGATTCCAGCATGATCGTGTCCAAGGGCATCACGCTGGTGCCGGAAGGACGGCGGATTTTCCCGGACATGACGGTGCTGGAAAACCTGAAAATCGGCGCTTACCTGCGCAAGGACGATCTGACCGAGGACTTAAACTGGGTCTTTGATCTGTTCCCCCGGCTGAAGGAGCGTTCTTGGCAGGCGGGCGGCACCCTGTCCGGCGGCGAGCAGCAGATGCTGGCGGTCGGCCGGGCGCTGATGAGCCGCCCCAAGGTCATCATGATGGACGAGCCGTCTCTGGGACTGGCGCCCATCATCGTCAAGGGCATTTTCGAGATCATCAAGGAGATCAACAAGCAGGGCGTGACGGTTCTGCTCATCGAGCAGAACGCCAATATGGCGCTGAAAACCGCCAATCTCGGCTACGTCATGGAGACCGGCCGGATCACCCTCCACGGCAGCGGCGAGGAGCTGCTGGCCAACGAAGCGGTGAAGGCGGCCTATCTCGGCACGTAATCAGGAAACGGCACAGCCGGGCTTTCGGAGCGGTGCGCTCCGGAAGTCCGGCTGTTTTGTCCACACGGAGATTTTTTTCAGATAGGGGATTGACATTTCCGGGATATGTGCTATTATAGTGAAAGTAGTATAAAGTAATATATCGGTATGAAAATACTGATAAATTTGTTCGGGAAGCACCGGTGAATCCGGCAGAGGCTGACGGCAAAAATTTCAGCCGAAGACGGTTTCATCAGGGATTCCCCAGGAAAGGACGATTTTTATGGGGAAAACATATGCACCTGTAACCACCGCCCAGGAACTGACCGAAGCATTGGCAAAGTGCCGCGCTGCCCAGGAGAAATTTGCCGCCTATACCCAGGAGCAGGTGGATAAGATCTTCCTGGCCGCCGCCACCGCCGCCAACCGGATGCGCATTCCTCTGGCCAAGCAGGCGGTAGCCGAAACCGGCATGGGCGTGGTGGAGGATAAGACCATCAAGAACCACTACGCCGCCGAATATATTTACAACGCCTACAAGGATTCCAAGACCTGCGGCGTCATCGAGGAAGACACGGCCTATGGCATTCAGCGCATTGCCGAGCCTATCGGCGTCATCGCGGCGGTCATTCCCACCACGAACCCCACTTCCACCGCCATTTTCAAGACCCTGATTTCCCTGAAGACCCGCAACGGAATCATCATCAGCCCCCATCCGAGAGCGAAGGGCTGCACCATCGCCGCCGCACGGGTGGTGCTGGAAGCGGCGGTGGCCGCCGGCGCGCCGGAAGGCATCATCGCGTGGATCGACAAGCCCTCTCTGGAGCTGACCAATCAGGTGATGGCGGAAGCCGACCTGATCCTCGCCACCGGCGGCCCCGGCATGGTGAAGGCGGCCTACTCCTCCGGCAAGCCCGCTCTGGGTGTCGGCCCCGGCAATACCCCCGCCGTGATCGACGACAGCGCCGACATTCTGCTGGCGGTTTCCTCCGTCATCCACTCCAAGACCTTTGACAACGGCATGATCTGCGCCTCCGAGCAGAGCGTGGTGGTGCTGGACAGCATCTACGACCGGGTCAAGGCGGAGTTCGTCAAGCGCGGCTGCTACGTCCTGAACGGGGAAGAAGCCGACAAGGTTCGTGCGACCATCCTGATTAACGGCGCATTGAACGCCAAGATCGTGGGTCAGTCCGCCCACACCATCGCGGCGCTGGCGGGCGTTGACGTCCCCGAAAGCACCAAAATCCTCATCGGCGAAGTGACCTCCACCGATCTCTCCGAAGCCTTTGCCCACGAGAAGCTGTCCCCCGTGCTTGCCATGTACCGGGCGTCCGACTTTGCCGACGCCATGAACAAGGCGGACACCCTGGTCAAGGACGGCGGCTACGGCCACACCGCTTCCGTCTATCTGGATACGGTGGCCGGGAAGGAAAAGCTGGACGCCTTTGCGGAAAAAATGAAGGCCTGCCGCATTCTGGTGAACACGCCGTCTGCCCACGGCGGCATCGGCGACCTGTACAATTTCAAGCTGGCTCCCTCCCTGACGCTGGGCTGCGGCTCCTGGGGCGGCAACTCCGTTTCCGAGAACGTGGGCATCAAGCACCTGCTGAACATCAAGACTGTGGCAATTAGGAGGGAGAATATGCTCTGGTTCCGTGCGCCTGAAAAGGTTTATTTCAAGAAGGGCTGCCTGCCCGTGGCTCTGTCCGAGCTGAAGAATTACAAGAAGGCCTTCATCGTCACCGACGCCTTCCTGTACCAGAACGGCTACACCAAGCCCGTGGAGGAGAAGCTGGACGCCATGGGAATCACCCACACCACCTTCTACAACGTGGCTCCCGATCCCACCCTCGCCTGTGCCAGAGAGGGCGCGGCGCAGATGGCGGCCTTCAAGCCTGACCTGATCCTCGCCATCGGCGGCGGTTCCGCCATGGACGCGGGCAAGATCATGTGGGTGCTGTATGAGCATCCCGAGGCGGACTTCCAGGACATGGCCATGCGCTTTGTGGATATCCGCAAGCGTGTCTACACCTTCCCCAAGATGGGAGAGAAGGCGTATTTCGTCGCCATCCCCACCACCGCCGGTACCGGCTCCGAGGTGACCCCCTTCGCCGTCATCACCGATGAAACCACCGGCGTCAAGTATCCGCTGGCGGACTACGAGCTGCTGCCCAAGATGTCCATCGTGGACGCCGACATGATGATGAACGCCCCCAAGGGTCTGACCGCTGCCTCCGGCATCGACGCCGTGACCCACGCTCTGGAAGCCTACGCCTCCATGATGGCCACGGACTACACCGACGGTCTGGCGCTGCGGAGCCTGAAGCTGATTTTCGAGAACCTGCCCTCCGCCTACGAAAACGGCGGGAAGGATCCCAAGGCTCGTGAGAACATGGCAAACGCCGCCTGCATGGCCGGTATGGCCTTTGCCAACGCATTTTTGGGCGTGTGCCACTCCATGGCGCACAAGCTGGGCGCGTTCCACCATCTGCCCCACGGCGTTGCCAATGCCCTGATGATCGACGAGGTTCTGCGCTTCAACGCCGCCGAGGTTCCCGCAAAGATGGGTACCTTCTCCCAGTACGACCATCCCCACACCCTGGCGCGGTATGCCGAGGTTGCCGACTACTTGAAGCTGGGCGGCACCACGGACGAGGAGAAGCTGGAAAAACTGATCGCGGCCATCGACGAGCTGAAGGCCAAAATCGGCATCAGGAAGACCATCCGGGACTACGGCATTGACGAAACCGACTTCCTGACCCGGCTGGACAGCATGGTGGAGCAGGCCTTCGACGACCAGTGCACCGGCGCGAACCCCCGGTATCCCCTCATGAGCGAGATCAAGCAGATGTACCTCAACGCCTACTACGGCACCGACGAG
>CAKTKF010000064.1 GCA_934569215.1 uncultured Oscillospiraceae bacterium | reverse complement strand
CTTTGTCGCTGGGTCTGGGCATAAGCATTTCCTCCCTGGGTCGCCTGAACGTCCTTTTTATTGATTATAGCACATATGAGCGAAAAAAGGAAGCCCTTTTGAAAACTTTTTTGACACTTTTTCCTTTTGGGGCGCTATACTGGGAACAGAGCCATGTTTTTGAGAGGAGCGGCATTATGAACCGGGATGTGGAGCAGCAGGTATGGCAGCGAGTACTGGGGCAGCAGGAGCCTCCCCGGAGCAGTCTGCGACCGATGGAACTGGAGGCAATGGAAGCGGCGGCGGTTTATCGGAAGCTGGCCGGACAGTTTTCCGGCAGAGTCCGGGAGCAGCTTCGGCATCTGCACGATATGCAGATGGAGATTCTCGCCTGTCTGCGGGGGATCGGGCGGCTGTCCGGCAGTGGGGGCAGAAAAACAGCGCAGATCGCCGTTCCGGAGGAGCCAGCAGCGAAGGCACTGGAAAAGCGATATCACTGCGCCCGGCGTGCAGTGACGGAGTATACGGCGCGGACGGTGGACGGGGATTTTGGCATTGTGTTTCAGCATCTTGCGGACTTGAGCCGGGATGAGTGCGTTCTGCTGGCGCGTCTGCTGGGGGAGCAGACGCAGAACATTTCGCGGTCATAGAGGAAGGCAAACCAGGACATGACCGCCTTACGGCGGGTCATGCCCCGGTTTTCGGCCAATTCGGAACGTCAAAGTATTTATCCGGCTCAAACCGTGAGTTCGATCAGATTACCCTCGACTGCGGCAATGCAGCTTTCGTAATAGCCGTCTCCCGTTGTGCGGGGGCCGCTGATGACTTCGTAGCCGTCTGCTTTCAGCCTTGCAGTCAGCGAATCGACCGCTTCCCGACTGCCCACGCTGAACGCAATGTGCGCGTATCCGGTGCAGGCGGGTTCTTTTGGGGTATCCGCCAGCTCCGGCCTATTCATGATCTCAAGCCGCGCACCGCCGTCAAAGGACAGAAAATACGACCGGAAGCCTGTCTTCGGATTGTGGTAGCCGTCGTTTGATTTCGCGCCCAGATAGCTTACAAAGAAGCTGCGCGCCCCTTCCAGATCGTTCACATACAGCGCGGCATGTTCGATTTTCACAGCGTTTCCTCCGTCATTCCCGAATTGTTTTAGTATACCATACACAGGGAACCATTGCAAGCACGCACAAAACTTTACCGCCGTGAAACGAACGTTTCACGGCGGTAAACACTCATACTTCCTTATACATGGCAGCGGCATCGTCCTTGCGGACGGTTTCCGCTACCTGGAGAACCTCCACGGTCACCGTCCGGGCACCCATGGAAATCTCGATTTTGTCTCCGACCTTCACGTCGTAACCGGCCTTAACCACCCGGCCATTGACGCTGATGCGGCCGTTGTCGCAGGCCTCGTTGGCCACCGTCCGGCGCTTGATCAGGCGGGAGACTTTGAGATACTTGTCAAGCCGCATCGCTTACTTTGCAACGTTGTCCTTCAGAGCCTTGCTTGCCTTGAAGGCGGGAACGCGGGTAGCAGAGATTTCGATGGCTTCCTTGGTGTGGGGGTTGCGGCCGATGCGGGCTTTCCGCTCCTTGGTCTCAAAGGTTCCGAAGCCGGAGACCTGCACCTTGTCGCCCTTCACCAGAGCTGCGGTAACGGCATCGATGGCGGCGTTGATGACCCGCTCGGTGTCCTTCTTGGTCAGGCCGGCGCCCTCGGCGGCGGCGGCGATCAGTTCAGTTTTATTCATGTTTATATCCTCTTTTCTGAAAGTGAAAATATTTTGAAGCCGACATGAAGTCGACGTTTAGATTAACATAATTCTACCCAAATTGCAAGAGATTTTTCAAAAAAACTCACAGCTTCAGGATTTTTGCGATTTTTTCGCCCTTTGGCAGCAGCAGACAGTCCTCGTGGGTGATGACCTTGAACTTGACAGCGGTAAAGAAGTAGCTGACCACGCCCACCAGCACCGGCACGGCGCACAGAATCAGTCGGCCTGTGCCGATCTCCCGCACGCCCACGGCCTTCAGCGCCCACAGCGCGCCCCAGGCGAGAACGCCCATCACCGCCGCGGCGAAGAAGGAACGGAGAAGGTTCGGCAGGATCGCGGGCGGCTTCGGCAGCAGGCGGCGCATGGACAGGATGTTCAGGATACTGATGACCACATAGCCCATCAGCAGGCCGATAGGCGTACCCAGAATGTTGATAAGCGGCATTCCCGCCAGCACGTACACCGCCACCAGATTCACAACGCCGCCGATCAGCATGTTGACGACCGGCCGACCGGCGTGGCCGTGGGCCTGCATGATGGCCGTGGAGACCAGCACCAAAGCGTTAAAGAGGATGGTAAAGCCCAAAACCGTCATAAGCCGGGTGGCCATCGCCAGATTCCCGCCGGAATATCCCCCCAGCAGGGCGGTGATCGGCTCGGCCAGCAGGGCAAGGCCAAAGGCGCAGGGCATGGCGATCAGCCCGGTGATCCGCACGGCGGATTCCTCGGTGGCCTTGGCCTCCTCGTCGCCGCACAGGGTCAGGTGGGAGGTGATGGCGGGAATGATGCTGATGGTGATGGGGGTGATGAAGGCGCAGGGCATGTTGAAAATGGTCAGGCACATGCCGTAAACGCCCCGCATGGTGTCGGCGGCGGACTGGGTGTAGCCCAGATTCAGCAGCTGCCCCATGTAAATTTTGGTTTCCAGCATAGTCATCAGCTGCAAGGCGGCAGAGCCGAAGGTGATGGGGATGGCGATGGCCAGCAGCCCACGGGCGGTCTTCCGGTAGGAGTGGGGTTCCTCCTCCGTCCGGGGCAGAAGGACGTAGCTCTTCCGGAAGCGGCTGAACAGGTAAATCGCCGAGACAAGGCAGCTTGCCGTGACGCCTAAAATCGCGCCGCCTGCGGCCAGCGGAATCTCGTTGGTCATTTTCAGGATCGCCAGCGCCGCGCCCATGCCCACGATCAGCTTCACCACGGCCTCCAGCACCTGAGAAACGGAGGTAGGCAGCATATTCCCCTGCCCCTGGAAGAAGCCACGGTAGGTGCTCATGACGCAGATCAGCAGCACGCAGGGACCAAGGCAGCCGATGGCCGCCCAGGCATCGGGCTGGTTCTGGAAGGCGGCCAGCTGACGGCAGAATACCGTCATCAGCAGACTGCCCGCGATGCCCAGCGCCAGAAAAATACCCCGGGCGGTGCGGTAGATCCGCCGCACCTGATTGTAGTGGTCAAGAGAACTGGCCTGAGAGATCATCCGGCTCATGGCGACGGGCAGTCCGGCGGTGGAGATCATCAGCAGTACGTTATAGATGTCGTAGGCCGTGTTGAAGTAGCCGAAGCCCTGCTCGCCGATGATGGCGTTGAGGGGAATTTTGTACAGAGCGCCGATGACCTTGACAATGGCCGTCGCCATTGCGAGCAGGGCGGTACCCTGAAGAAAATTCTGCTTTTTTTGCATATCAGACATGGTTTCATCCTTTCTGCGGGGTCACTTCGTTTCTTCAAACAGCCGGGGGATGGCGTATTCGGTCAGTTCCTCCACGACCTTCTTCATGTCGATGGTGGGGAATTGGCCGTTTTCGTAGAGGATTCTGCCCCGCACCATGGTCATGGCCACGTCGCCGCCCTTGGCAGACCAGACAAGACCGTTCAGGACGTTGTGGCAAGGAATCAGATGGGGGGCGGAAAAGTCAATGAGTGCAATGTCCGCGTCCATGCCCACCTGAAGCATTCCGCATTCCTTTGCGCGCCCCTGGGCTTGCGCACCGGAGACAGTCGCCATCATTAGCGCGGCGGGAGACGGCAGGGCGCCAGGATTGCCGCTTTCCTTCCGGGCGGACATGGCGGCAAAGCGCATGACCTCGAACATATCCAGATTCCCGCACTCAATCGCGCCGCCGGTGCCGAGAGCCACGTTCATCCCCGCTTTGACGGATTCCAGGATAGGCGTGGAGGACTGGCCGTTTTTGTAGGCGGACACGGGGGTCGCCACGGCGCAGACGCCCTTCTTCCCCAGCAGTTTACGCTCGTCCCCGGTTAAATATGTACAGCCCGCGGCGGTGGTGGGGCGGCTGAACACATTGTGGCAATTCAGCAGCTCCCCGGGGTTCATGCCGGTGCGTTCCAGGCAGGAGTCCACTTCGCTTTGGGTCTCCGCCAGGTGCAGCTGCATGCCCAGGTTCTGCTCTGCGGCGTAGCCCACCAGACCTTCCCAGAGCCGGTAATTGCTGATGTACTCGCCGTAGATTCCGGCGTCGATCTTGATACGGCCGCCGTCGAAGCCGTTCCACTTCTCCGTGACCTTCACCAGCTCCCGGCACTGCTCGTCGGTCTCGAAGTCGAAGTCCTCGTTTTCGTCGATGAAGCGGTAGCTGGACAGCGCCAGATTGGCCTTGATGCCGGACTCCGCCACGGCCTCGGCGGTGGCGTTGGGGTAGTAGTACAGGTCGGAAACCGAGGTGACGCCGAAACGCAGGCACTCGGCAATGGCGAGAGACGCCGCCGCCTTGGCGCTGCGGGAGTCCATCTTCGCTTCCTTTTGCAGCAGCGCCTGAAGGGCTTCGGTGTTGCCCAGATCGTCGGTGAAGCACCGCAGGGCGGCGGTCGCCAGATGGGTGTGGCAGTTGATGAGGCCGGGAATGGCCACCATGCCGGTGCCGTCCACAATGGCCTTGGGCGCTTCGGCGGGGGGCTTTCGCTCGATGGAGACGATCTTGCCGTCCTCGATGCCGATATAAGCGCCGAAAATGACCTCCATCCGGGGGTTCATGGTCACGGCTGTGACATTAGAAATGAGGGTGTCCAAATTGGCACACTTCCTTTCGTGTAGCGTGGGCGTTATTTTGCCCCATCCGCCATGAGGCGGAACAGCGCCTGCTTCTGCTCCAGCACGCCCGGGAGCATTTCGATGTACTGTTCGGGGAATTTGGGGTTATGGAACCGGCGGAGAGTGCCGTCGGGGAGGTTGACCTTGTTCATGCCCCCGCCGCCCAGGGAGAGGATGGTATGCACTTCCTCCATCATGTAGATGTTGTACAGGCAGTCTAAGTTGTCCCGGCTCCAGCCCACGTTTTCGAAGCTGCCGGACATGTATTTCTGGCGGTAGAGGTAATAGGGTTTGTAGCCCAGAGTCCGGAGGGTCTGCTCCGCGTAGGCGACCATTTCGGCGACGTCCCCGGCGGAGGGAAGATTCTCCCGCCTTTCAAACAGGTCGGCGCCCTTTTTTAGGGCAAGGGTGTGGACGGTGATGTTGGCGGGGTTCAATGCCGCCACCGCGTCCAGACTGCGGCGGAAGCCCGCCGTGCTGTCTGCGGGAAGGCCCGCGATCAAATCCATATTGATGGCACTGAAACCTGCATCCGCCGCTTCGCCGTAGGCGCGAAGCACATCCGCCGCCTTGTGGGGGCGTCCGCAGGCGCGAAAGACGGCGTCCTCCATGGTCTGGGGGTTGATGCTCATGCGGTCGGCGCCGCCGGAACGGATAACTTGAAGCTTCTCCAAATCCAGCGTATCCGGGCGGCCGCCCTCTACGGTGAATTCCACGCACCGGGACAGGTCAAAATTGTCCCGGATGACGCTAAGCAGTCGCTTCATCTGGGGAGCAGAGAGGGTCGTAGGGGTGCCGCCGCCGATGTAGAGGGTGCGGACAGTCCTGCCGGACTGTGCCAGGAGCTTGCCCGTCACCGCGATCTCCTGTTCCAGCGCCCGCAGATAGGGTTCCAGAAGCTCCGTTTTTTTGCCGATGGTGCGGCTGACGAAGCTGCAATAGGTACAGCGGGTGGGGCAGAAGGGAATGCCGACGTACAGCGATAAATCCTTGGGCTGCAAGAGATTCACCGCCCGGACTGTGGAGACCGAGCAGTCAACGGCCAGCCTGCGGCGGTCGTCGGTGACGAAATACACGTCCCGTAGCAGCTTGTCCGCAGACTTTGGTGTGCCACCTTCCAGCAGGTGCTTTGTGGTGATCTTGGTGGGGCGGACGCCTGCCAGCGCGCCCCATGGAGGCGCAGCGGGCAGCAGCTGCTTCGCGGCCAGATAATAGCTTTGCTGCAACGCCCGGCGGCGCAGACGGACGGTCTCGTCCGCCGCTTTGATCCGCCGGGTAGCCGTGGCGGTGATGCCGTTCACGGTGATCTTCGTGACGGCGGTAAGCCAGACCTGGCCCCGGTGGAGGGTCGAAGTGGCCTCCCCCTCCGTGCCGTCGGGAAACAGGGACAGCTGTAACTGCTCCACGGCATAGCGGTCGTCATGACCGATCAATGTCAGTTTCATAAGAACCTCAGTTATCGTAAGTAGGGGTTATACCGCTTTTCCTCCGCCAGCGTCGTCTGCTCCCCGTGGCCGGGGTAGACCCGGTAGTCGGTGGGAATTTCCGCCAGACGGCGCAGGGAAGCCCGCATGGCCGCGCCGCTGCCGCCGGGGAGGTCGGTACGGCCGCAGGAACCGGCAAACAGGGTGTCGCCGGAGAACATGGCGTCGTCGATCAGCAGGCACACGGAGCCGGGGGTGTGGCCGGGGGTGCGGATGACGGAGATCGTCAGCCCCGCAAGACGCAGGGTATCCCCCTCGTCGTAGGTTTTGGTGTAGTAGAGCTGCCCCAAAGTCATCTGGGGCGGCATGGTCAGCTCGTCGGCGCAGAGATAGACGTCGCAGCCGGTCTCGGCGGCGATCTCTTTCACGCCGCCCACGTGGTCAAAGTGTCCGTGGGTCAGCAGAATCGCTTCCACAGTCAGCCCCAGGGCGTTCACCTCGTCCAGAATC
>CAKTKF010000063.1 GCA_934569215.1 uncultured Oscillospiraceae bacterium | reverse complement strand
GATTCGTAGTCAGTCACTCTATCCAACTGAGCTACTGGCGCATACGCACTTCTCTCAAATGCCTGAATATAGTACCACATCTCTAAAAAAAATGCAAGTGCTTTTTTCGCTTTTTCCAACTTTTTTATCTTCTCCCCTATGCCGCCTTGACAGTGCCGGTGTTTCTGGTGTAAAATGTCCGCTATAAGGAGACGCTGGATATGGATAATCTGGATTTGAATACGCTCCCCGAGCTGCTGCTTCCCTGGTATCGGGAAAACCACCGCTGCCTGCCATGGCGGGAAACCAAGGAGCCTTACCATATCTGGCTGTCGGAAATCATGCTCCAGCAGACCCGGGTAGAAGCCGTCAAAAGCTACTATGCCCGCTTCCTCGCCGCTTTGCCCACCGTAGAGGCTCTGGCAAACTGCGACGACGACGCCCTGCACAAGCTCTGGGAGGGGCTGGGCTATTACAGCCGGGTGCGGAATCTGAAAAAGGCCGCGCAGGTCATTCAGGAGCGCTACAACGGCCAATTTCCCAGGGAATATGATGCGGTTCTGGCGCTGCCCGGTATCGGCGAGTATACTGCGGGTGCCATCTGCTCCATTGCCTTTGACCTCCCTGTCCCGGCGGTGGACGGCAATGTGCTGCGGGTCTTCTCCCGGCTGACGGATGACCACTCCCCTATCGATCTGCCCGCCGTGAAGGCAGGCGTTCGGGAAAGGCTTACCGCCATCTATCTAAAAGAAGCCGGTGACTTCACCCAAGCGCTGATGGAGCTGGGCGCTACTGTCTGCGGCCCCAACCGAAAGCCGGAGTGCGGTAGCTGCCCCTGCCTGGAGATTTGCCTCGGATATCAGCACGGCACCGCGGAAGCCCTCCCCGTCAAGTCCCCCAAGCGGGAGCGGCGGCAGGAGGATAGAACCGTGTTCATCCTGCAATGCGACGGGGAATACGCCCTGGAAAAGCGCCCGGATAAGGGGCTTCTCGCAGGGCTGTGGCAGTTTCCCAATGTGGCCGGGCATCTGGATACATCCCAGGCGCTGGCCGAGGTGGAGCGGATGGGGCTTCGTCCCCGGGAAATTCTGCGGGAAGTTTCGAGAAAGCATATTTTTACCCACATTCAGTGGAATATGAAGGGAATTTATTTGGAGGTTGTCGAAGCGTCCGGCAGCTTTTCCTGGTTCACGGCAGAGCAGATCGACGCCCAGGCGGCGCTGCCCACGGCGTTCCGCCTGTTTTGGGAGGAGAAAGAGAGAGATGTTTGATTTTCATATGCATTCCCGGGTTTCCTTTGACGGCCACGACACCGGCCGCGCCATGGCGCAGGCGGCGCTGGACGCCGGGTTGAAGGAAATCTGCTTCACCGACCATCTGGACTATGACCCCACCGGCCAGATGGGCGATCTGACCTTCCGCACGGAGGACTACAACGGGGAGTACGACCATCTGGCACTTCCCGGGCTGACCATCCGGCGGGGCGTGGAATTCGGCCTTGCCCGGGACAATCAGGCGCAGTTTCAGAAAGACCTCGCCCGGCGTCCCTTTGATTTTGTTCTCGGCTCCATCCATTTTGTGGACGGGCTGGACGTGTATTTTGAGCCGTTCTGGCGCGGGAAGACCGTTTATCAGGTGGAGCAGCGGTATCTGGAGGAAACCCTGGCCTGTGTCCGGGTTCACGAGGATTTTGACGTTCTGGCGCACCTGACCTACATCAGCAAGCCCCCCTGTCACCCCACCCACATGCCCCTGTCCTACGACGCCCACCGGGAGGTCATCGACGAAATTCTCCGGGTTCTGGCCGAAAAGGGCAAGGGACTGGAAATGAATACCAGCGGCATTGACCGCTGCGGCGATTTTCTCCCCTCCGCCGACATTTTCCGACGTTTCCGGGAGCTGGGCGGCGAGATCGTCACCGTCGGCTCCGATGCCCACCGCTGCAACCGGGTGGGGCAGTACACCTTCCGCGCCTGTGACATTCTGAAGGACATTTTTGGATACGTCTGTACCTTTGAAAACCGCCAGCCGGTTTTTCATAAGCTGTAATAGGGAGCGCAAAACGCCCCGGGCTTCTGCCCGGGGCGTTCGGTTTCACGTTAAAGCATCCGATCTGCTTTCTTTTTTGACCGGATCATAGCAAACGCCATGCCAGCCACAATTATGTATCCCACCAGTGAAATGGCGGATGCCTCAACGCCAAATTCGCCGCCCGTAACTGCAAATAATTTAGAGTCAAGAACGTACGTCATTATGGAATATGCATCCGCTTTTTCCCCGATGGCCAGTCCTCCGCCAATCATCACAATATTCCAGACGGCATGTACCACTCCGCTGTTCCAGACAGAGCCGCTTTCGATCGCAATCAGGGAAAACATAACGCCGACCATCGTACCGGCAAGAATGACCAGCAAGCAGCTGCCTATCGAAAAATTCATCCCCAGAATATGCACAAAACCAAATAATATCGAGGGGACAATAACCGCCGCCTGAATGTTCCACTTTTTCTTTAATACATTCAGAATAACCCCTCTGAATACCATTTCTTCAACAAATCCAGCCGCAATTCCGGTAAACGCAATGCCAGCGCTTAATGTATTAAAAATCTGCGTTCCGCTCATATTGGAAGAAACATACTGACCGTTGAACGCCAGAAGATAGCTTCCTTTGACCAGGGACGGCAATAATACAGCCGTCAGAATCCATCTCTTTTTAACGGCAAATTCAGGCATTCCCAAATCCGCCATAGGCAGCTTGACAATTTTAGTGGCAAAGACTTTCAGAAAAACATACGCCAATCCGACATATAAAAGCCCTGCAATTATATTGCAAATCCCATACGGAACCTTTATCAGGCCAAACGCGCTTGCGATGCCCTGGGCAATAAGCTGCGAAACAATTAAAATAAAGATTGCGGTAAACGAATCACCGATTGCTTTCTTTGCGCTCATTTCATATTCCCCTTTACTCCGAAACGTCAGCAAGTCACAGTCCTCTGCTCCATTTTATATTAGCACACAATTAGCACACAATCATAAAAAACACAACAGCAGCCCGGCAGGATGCCCCGCCGTGGCTGTCAATCTTATTCGTTTCTTATCCCTCGTAGGTGGCGGCCATGTCTTTGTAGAAGGCCATCATTTCTTCTTCGGTGTCGAAATTGGCTACGTACATCTGGTTCGCCATGGCGCCGGAGAGGGCGTCGGGAATGCGTCCCCACATGACCATTTTGCTGCCGTACTTCATCATGACCTCGTAATCGTCCAGCTTGTAGTGCCGTCCGTCCCGGCGGCCGTAGAAGGCGCAGAAATGATGGGCGCCGATGGGCTTGGTGTTGCAGTCAAAGGCCACCATGTCCGCCCAGATCTTGTATACGTCGGTCTCCTGGGAGTAGTTGTACATCTCGGGGGTGTAGCCGCCGGCAGGACGCATGTTGACCTCAAGGCCAAGCACGTCCCCCTTCTTGCCCAGCCCCGCCTGGTCTTCGTTCAGGATGAAGAATTCCAGATGGACAAAGCGGCTTTTCACGCCGAAGGCTTTCACGGTGGCAAGTCCGGCCTTGCGGATCTTCTCCGGAAGCTCCTTCACCAGATAGTATACGGAATCCCCTTGGGTATTCACGATGTCCATGATGGACAGGGGCGTGATATTGCCGGACTCGAACAGCATCTGTCCCTTGGAATCCACGATGCCGTCGAAGGTCTGGACATAGCCGTTGACGAACTCCTCCATGATGTACACGGCGTCGTCCTTATTGCTGATGAACCACCGGACATCCTCGTCGGATTGCAGCTTGTAGGTGTTGCAGGCGCCCACGCCGCTGTCCGGCTTGACCACCACGGGATAGCCCACGGTGTGGGCAAATTCCAGGGCGTCCTCCAGCCCCTCCACCAGATGATACCGGGCGGTGGGGATACCGGCCTTGGCGTAATACTTCTTCATGCAGGACTTGAACTTGATCTTATCCATCTCGTCCAGCTTGGGGCCGGTGGTGATATTGAATTCGGTGCGCAGCGCCGCGTCCCGCATCAGCCAGTATTCGTTGTTGCTCTCCAGCCAGTCGATCTTGCCGTATTTGTAGGTGAAGAACGCGACGGCCCTGAACACCTCGTCGTAATTTTCCAGGCTGGAAACCTTATAATATTCGTCCAAGCTGTCACGCAGCTCCTGAAGCAGATCATCATAGGGGCTGTCGCCGATGCCAAGCACCCGCATACCGTTATTTTTCAGCTCCCGGCAGAATTTCCAGTAGGTCATGGGGAAATTCGGGGAGATGAATATGAAGTTCTTCATGTGTCTCACTCCTTATATCTTTAGCCTAAGAACCAGGGAAGGTATGTCTGCACCATCTTGTACCACCACGGCCAGTCGTGGTCAACGTCATAGCCCCAGTATTCAAACCGGGTGTGGATGCCCTTCTGGCAGCAGACCGTGTCCAGCCAGCGGGTGGATTCCAGCAGCGGCTCCTCCCACGCGCCCTGACCGCAGACGATCAGGCTCTTCTGGCTGTTGTAGATGCCCTTGTAATAGTGGTTATCGGGCATGTTCTGCAAATACAGACAGGGACAGTTGGCGTACACCAGCTCGTCGCAGTAGTCGCCAAAGAACTCCTTGTTGTCGTACAGACCGGAGATGGCGAAGCAGCTGTCGAACAGATCGGGACGGCGGTAGTAAAAGTTCGCGGCGTGCATGGCGCCCATGGACGCGCCGAAGGTCATAATGCCCTGATCGTGTCCGTTGGCCATACCGGCGATGTGCTTAATATAAGGCACCAGCTCATCCACCACGTAGTGGTACCACTTTTCGTGATTCTCAATGCGCCAGCGGTTGTCCGCGCCCACGGCCGCCCAGCTTTCATTGTCGATGGTGTCGATGGAGAAGACCATGCACTTGCCGGACTCGATCCAGGGCGCCCAGTAGTCCACCATTTTGAAGGACTCAAAATCCCAGAACCGCCCTGCCTGACAGGGAATGAAGATCACGGGCTTGCCGCAGCTGCCGTAAATTTTGAACTCCATGTCCCGGTTCAGCCAGCCGCTCCAATGCTTTTCGTAGCGAATTTCCATTTCTTTTCCCTCTCGCTCTCTCTATTAAAGCCCCAAACACTCCATAAAAATCGGGATCTGCTTTTCCCAGCTGGCCTCCGAATGATTGCCTCCGGGGACAATACGGAAGGCCAGATTGACCCCCTTGGTCAGCAGCAGATACACCGCGGAGGGGATGACCGCCTGGCTTGCCACGTGGTTGGCCATTTCGGTTTCCCCGTAGTCCATGTAGATGGTCGTGTCCGGACGGATGCGCGCCTTGGCGATCAGCTCCATCACCTTTCCCGGCGCGACCCAAAGGCTGGGGGACAGGCAGGCCGCCCGCTGGAAAACGGAATTGTAGGCCGCCGCGCCGTACAGCGCCATCAGGCCGCCCATGGAGGAGCCCGCGAGAATGGTGTTTCTCCGGTCGGGCAAGGTGCGGAAATGCCCGTCGATGTAGGGCTTCAGTTCATTTACCATCCAGTTCATGGTGATGCTGCCCCTGCCCCGGATTTTCCCCAGCTCGGCATTTTCAAAGGTCACGGGGGAATACTCCGACAGCCGGCAGTTGCCCTGATGGTTGCACTCCACACCCACGATAATGAGCTGCTTCCCGGTGCGCTCCATGTAGTCGTTCATGCCCCAGGATTTGCCGAAGGTCGCGTCCTCGTCAAAGAAAACGTTATGCCCGTCGAACATGTACATGACGGGATACCGCCGGTCGGGTTCTTCGTCGTAGCTTTCCGGAAGATAGATGTACGCTCTGCGGGGAGTATCCCCGGACAGCTTGGGGATGGTCACATCCCATTTGATAACCATTTGTCATTTCCTCCAATAATGAAGCCGTCTTTTATTGCATATTGCCTAGTATACCGGATATTTTCCCGGTTGTCAACCGGCTGGCAGGAAAAAGATGGTTCCGCACCAGAAACATTTGCCCGTACAAAGCGGACATTCAAAAATCTCACCGACACCATAAAAAATCCTGCCTTTCCGAAGAAAAGCAGGATTTTTGTCTTATTACAGGAAATCCGTATTGCCCGTGTCCTGGCTGTTATCGCACCAGTCCGGTTCCGGGGGCATACAGACCGGCTCGGGGCGTCTGGGGGGCATTCCGCCGTCCTTGTTCCGGTTGAAGAACAGGAAGAACGGCTCCGTCACGCTGAACACGATGCTCAGCACCAGGAACAGCACGCAGTTGTTGGGGTCAAGGGACTTGAAGATATCGTACAGCGCCATGTAATAGATCACCGCGTAGGCAATGGCGACGCCCATCAGGGGCAGACACAGCCCCAGCACGCCCACCAGCGGTCCTATCATGGCCTGCACCATGGCATCCTCGTCGATGCCTCCCGCAGCGCCGATCAATGCCTGCGCCATCATTCCGATTCCGCACGCGAACATCACCAGGCTCAGCACTGTGGTAATGATGTTCAGCGTCAGCAGAACCTTCCGCTTGGACTTGTTCTCTCCGTTGACCACGTAGCGGTACTGGTCGGAAAGCGAACCCACGATCCACGCGCTGGCCACGGGAATCCAGGCCAGCCACGGGTGGTTCAGCCCCCGACGCTTGGCGATGGTGTAAAGCCCCAGGGCGCTTAAAACATAGGTGGCAATGCCGATCAGCGTCGTGGGAACGCAGCAGAAAATCCCGGACAGGAGTCCGTTCGCCATGGCGTCACTGATATACGGATATGTGTAGGACATACAAAACCCTCCCTTTCTTTCGGTGGGGATATTTTATCA
>CAKTKF010000062.1 GCA_934569215.1 uncultured Oscillospiraceae bacterium | reverse complement strand
TCTGGAGACCGGACAGGCTTCCGTCACCATGCTCCAGCGCCGCCTGACGCGGGGCTATGCCCGCGCGGCGCGAATCGTGGACGAGATGGAGGAAAAGGGCATCGTCGGCCCCTTCCAGGGCTCCAAGCCGAGAGCCATTCTGATCACGAAGGAGCAATGGGCGGCCAAAAAGGGTGGCCAGACGGAACAGATGGGCTTTGACGATCTGGACGCCCAGCCCGACGAGCTTATGTAATGGCGTGATCAGTTAACAGCCACAGCAGTGCAAAATGCTGTGGCTGGTCTGGCGCTTTATGCAGAATCTGTTCAAGGGAGAGAAACAGTATGAATTACATAATGAGAGGTATTCAGGCGCTGAAAGAATCGTTTTTAGCAGGCATACTGGTTTATTTGGCGATTCTTGCTTTGCTGTATCTGTTCAAAAAGCGCAGAAATATCTCGTGGAAATGTATATTTGAGGCGATATTCTGCGTTTATTGTGTTACTCTGTTGAATTTAACAGGAATTTTCACGCTGCGCTATAGCCTGAATGGGTCTTTCAGCTATAATCTGGTTCCGTTTATTGGAAGCGCGATTGTCCCCATTTTGCTGAACTTCGCCCTGTTCTTCCCGCTTGGTTTTTTGTTGCCGGTTATTTTTCGTTCATGCAGAAGCAGCTGGAAAAAGGTGGCGGCTATTTGCGGCCTGACCTCGTTGGCAATTGAGATTTTGCAGCTGTTTGGCGGCAGATACGCGGAAATGGAAGACTTTTTAATCAATACATTGGGAGGTTTTTCAGGCTGCGTTATTTATACCGGGATACATGAATGGAAGACGAATCGTAAAAAAGCGGTTGTTTCCATCGTTTCGTTATGTCTGGCGCTTGCACTTTGCTTTCTTGGGATTTACGCAGTCGGCGACAATGAGGAGCAGCTGCCGGACGGATTGGCTGCCGCTGAAAATAACATTGCCGAAATCCATGTTTATTCTGGCGGCGAAAAGCGCAGCATTGACGTTGATTCTTACATATACCGTACCTTTGCAAGCCAGATCAACAATTGCGGCGGCCATTTGCTGAAAATTCAGAAAGCCACTGAAAGTGAAATCTGGAATGACGAAGACTGCTTTATCGAAATCATATATGCTTCTGCCCAGACAATAACGTTTGAAAATGCCGATAATTTCTCCATGGAAAACGCCGACAGACTTTTGTATAATGCTGACCGGAACATCCTGTATTGGGGCGATTCGGGCTATCAGAATTGCGTGGACTTTACAAAAATGAATGAGGAGCTGTTGGCGCATAAAGACGAAATATTGAAGGCTTATGCGGAGCTGCCCGCGTTGATTCGGGATTGCGTTCATCAGTGACCCCTTTGCGTTTTGAAGCTTGGTTGTGCCGCCCGTTGCGGCGCGTAAAAACCGGCCTGTGATTTTTGTTCACAGGCCGGTTTCACTATTTTATGGGGTAAGTCGGAGGGCGGCATCCAGAATGGCGTTTGCGGCACTTTCCTTGGATTGCAGCGGAAGCTCGGCGGTTTCGTTCCGGGTGATGATCGTAATCACGTTTGTGTCAACCCCGAAGCCTGCGCCGGACTGCTTGAGATTGTTGGCGCAGATCATGTCCACGTTCTTCTTTACGAGCTTTTCCCGGCTGTTTTCCACCATGTTCTGGGTCTCCATGGAAAAACCGCAGATGACCTGCCCCGGGACGCGGTTTTCCCCGAGATATTTCAGGATGTCCCGGGTGCGTTTCAGAGGAATGGACATGTCGCCCTCGGACTTTTTGACCTTGTTGTCGCTGTAATTTGCCGGGGTGTAGTCCGCCACCGCGGCGGCCTTGAAAATGAAGTCGGATTTGGGGGCGTTGGCAGCCACGGCGTCAAACATGTCCTGAGCGGAAACGACGGGAATCACGGTCACAAAGGGCGGGGGGGCGATGGCCGTGGGGCCGGAAACCAGCGTCACGTCTGCGCCCCGAAGCATGGCCATTCTGGCAATGGCGTAGCCCATTTTTCCGGTGGAATGGTTGGTCAGATACCGGACGGGGTCGATGGCCTCCTGGGTCGGCCCGGCGGTGACGAGCACCTTTTTTCCCGCCAGATCGTGGGGGAAGGCCAGCTGACGCAGGATATATTGCAGAATTTCCTCCGGCTCCGGCAGCTTGCCCTTGCCCACGGCGCCGCAGGCAAGACGCCCGCTGGCAGGCTCGATGACCTCCCAGCCGTAGTGGCGCAGAAGCGCCAGATTGTCCTGTGTCACGGGATTTTCGTACATGTTGGTATTCATGGCGGGGGCGATGAGTTTGGGGCAGCGGCAGGCGAGAATGGTGGTGGTGAGCATATCGTCTGCCAGCCCGTGGGCCAGTTTCGCGCAAACATTGGCCGTGGCCGGGGCGACAATCACCAGGTCAGTCCGTTCCGCCAGGGCAATATGCTCCACCTGATGGGAAAAATTCCGGTCGAAGGTGTTCACCATCGTCCGGCGGCCGGTAAGCTGCTCGAAGGTCAGGGGCGTAACGAATTGGGTGGCGTTTTCGGTCATGACGACCTCCACCGCGGCGTGCTGCTTGACAAGGGCGGAGGCCAGAGCGGCGGCCTTATAGGCGGCAATTCCGCCGGTGACGCCCAGAAGGACGGTTTTTCCTTTCAGCATAGGGAACCCTCCAGAATCGAAAATTGCTTACCCTCATTATATCCCGATTTTGAATTGCTGTAAAGATGATTTTTTCCTTGTATTTTCCGCTGTACCCTGCTATAATACCCCCGGAGTGAAAACTCCAAAATATGCGCTGTATCCTCAAGGGAGGAACGGCAGCAGGAGGTAATTTCATATGGAAAAAAGAAAAATGAACACCCGGTACATGGCGACCCTCGCTATGTTCTGCGGTGTTCTGCTGGTCATGGGCGTTACCGGAATCGGATTTATTCCCTTGCCGGTGATCAAGGCCACCACCATGCACATCCCGGTCATTCTGGGCGCGGTCTTGCTCGGCCCCGGCGCTGGGGCTGTCCTTGGGGGCGTGTTCGGACTGTGTTCCATCTGGGTCAATACCACCAGTCCCGGACTGCTGGCCTTTGCGTTTTCCCCCTTTATGACCACGGAGGGACTGCCCGGCGTGCTGAAAAGCCTGTGGATCGCCCTGGGGTGTCGGATTTTGTTCGGCGCCATTGCGGGATGGCTGTGGAAGCTTTTTAAGAAGCTTACGAAGCAGGATTATGTGGCGCTGCCCCTGACTGCGGCTGTTTCTACAATTTGCCACACCATCCTCGTCATGGGCAGCATTTATGTGCTGCTTGCCCAGCAGTATGCGCAGGCGAAGAACGTGGCCATTACCGCCGTCTTTGGGCTGGTGATGGGTACGGTCACGGCGTCCGGAATCCCGGAGGCCATCATTGCCGCCATTCTGGTGACCGTCATCGGAAAGGCGCTGCTGCACCTTTCGGAACGGATGAAAAAACGTTAAGGAGAGATCGTTATGCTGCTTGCCATTGACATCGGCAATACCAATCTGGTCATCGGCTGTATTGAAAATGACAAAATTCTGTTCAAGGCTCGCATTGCCACCGACGCCACCCGTACCTCCGACCAGTATGGCGTGGAGATCAAAAACATGATGGAAGCCTTCGGCGTGCAGGTGAAGGATATTGACGATTGCATCATTTCCTCCGTCGTGCCGCCGGTGTTCAATTCGGTCAAAACCGGTGTCATCAAGGTCATCCGGAAGCAGCCTATGGTGGTCGGCCCGGGGCTGAAAACCGGGCTGAACATCCACATGGACGTTCCCAGCCAGGTGGGCAGCGACCGAATTGTCATTGCCGTGGCCGCCCTTGCCGAGTACGAAGCGCCCATGATTCTGATGGATCTGGGAACGGCTACCACCATCGAGGTGGTGGAGCCGAACAATATGTATCTGGGCGGCATCATTTTTCCGGGCGTTCGTGTCTCGCTGGACGCGTTGACCAGCCGCACCGCGCAGCTTCCCGGCATCAGTCTGGACAAGCCGAAGCACGTCATCGGCAAGAACACCGTGGACTGTATGCGCAGCGGCATGATGTACGGCACCGCCGCCATGCTGGACGGGCTGGTGGAGCGAATCGAAGCAGAGCTGGGACACAAGTCCACCCTCATCGCCACCGGCGGTCTTGCCCAGTTTATTACGCCGCTGTGCAAGCGGGAGATCATTCTGGAAAAAGACCTGCTTTTGAAGGGTCTGAACGTCATTTACAAGAAGAACAAGCGGTAACGGAAAGCCGACAGCCCTGCGCTGTCGGCTTTTGCAATCGAAAATCCTTTCTGCGGCGGGGTGCTAATATGTCACCCCGCCGCATAGTCTTTGGCAGGAGTGATGCAAATGATGTGCGCATGGAAACAGCTGCTGTCCGTCTTGCCGCCAAGACTTCGGCCGGAGGTGGACAGGTTGGGAAAAAATGCTATGCAGGAGCTGCGGCTTCGCTTGGGAATGCCGCCGGAGCTGGTTTTGAGCGGGGAAAGCCGCTGGCTGGGGTGCTGTGTCAGCAGGGAAGACCTGAATTACTGCATCAACGCCGCGAGCCGCTATTCTCCCTGGGCGGCGGCAACGACCGCGCAGGGCTATCTCACCGCCCCCGGCGGACACCGTATCGGCCTGTGCGGCGAGGTGGTCTGCAAGGATGGGATCGTAACAGGCATTCGGGAGATCAGCTCTCTGTGCATCCGTGTTGCCAGAGATTTTCCGGGGATCGCCAGACGGGCGGCGGACGCTCCCGGCTCCATTCTGATTCTGGGGGCGCCCGGGTGGGGAAAGACCACCCTACTGCGGGATCTGATCCGGCAGATCGGAGAAAAGCAATGCGTCAGCGTGGTGGACGAGCGGGGGGAGCTATTCCCGGAGGGACTGGAACGGGGGAAGAAGACGGACATTCTCACCGGCTGCCCCAAGTCCCCGGGAATCGATATGGTGCTCAGAACCATGGGGCCGGACTGCATCGCCGTGGACGAGATCACGGCGGAGGCGGACGCCCGGGCGCTTCTCCGGGCGGCGAACTGCGGCGTGCGGCTGTTGGCAACTGCCCACGGTACGTCTGCGGCGGATTTGCGGCGCAGGTCGGTCTACCGGCCGCTGGCGGAGAGCGGCGTTTTCCAGACGCTTCTGATTTTGCGGCAGGACAAGTCCTTCCGGGCGGAGAGGGCGGCGTTATGAGCTACAGATGGTTTGGCGCGGCGCTGGTCATCGCGGGCTGCGGCGGATTTGGGTTTTCCATTGCCTCCGGGTATAAGCGGGAGGAAGGGATTTTACGTCAGCTGCTCAGGGCGCTGAACTCCATGGAGTGGGAGCTTCAGTACCGCCTTACGCCTCTTCCGGAGCTTTGCCGTCAGGCGGGAAAGGAAACGAGAGGAACGCTGCGGGAGGTGTTTTGCAATCTCGCGCGTGAGCTGGAATGGCAGACCGCCCCGGACGCGGCCAGCTGCATGACCGCCGCGCTGAAACGCAGTCACGAGCTGCCCCGGCGGGTACGGGGAATCATGAAGCAGCTGGGGCATACCCTCGGCCGGTTCGATCTTCCGGGGCAGAAGCAGGGCCTTGAGGAAGTGAAGGAAGCGTGCCGCATGGAGCTGGAAGCTCTGGGGAAGAACCGGGAGACACGTCTTCGCAGCTATGGGACGCTGGGACTGTGCGCCGGCGCGGCGCTGGCCATTTTGTTTCTATGAGTATGGACATTGACCTGATTTTCAAAATCGCTGCCATCGGCATCATCGTATCCATTCTCAATCAGGTGCTTTCCCGTTCCGGCCGGGAGGAGCAGGCCACCATGACCAGTCTGGCGGGGTTGGTGGTCGTGCTGATGATGCTGGCGCAGAAAATCGCCGATCTTTTCGATCTGGTGAAGACCCTGTTTGAATTCTGATGAGCCTGTTCTGGAAGGCCGCGGCGGCGGTGCTGCTGGCGGTGGTGCTGGGGCTTTCTCTGGGAAAGCAAAAGGACATTGGGGTTCTTCTGACCATGGCGGTGTGCTGCATGGTCGCCATGATCGCCACTTCCTACTTGGAGCCGGTGCTGGACTTCCTGCGTGAGCTGGAAACGCTGGGAGATCTGCAGGGGGACATGCTGGGCATTCTCCTGAAAGCGGTGGGCATCGGGCTGGTGTCGGAAATTGCGGGGCTGGTCTGCGCCGACGCGGGAAACGGTTCTCTTGGAAAAACGCTGCAAATGCTTGGCTCGGCGGTGATTTTATACTTGTCCCTTCCCATTTTCACCGCCATGCTGGAACTGATACGGGAGATTTTACGGGAATTATGAGCAAACTGATTTTGGCAGTAGCGTTGATATTTGCCTTGGCGGTACCTGCCTCCGCTGTCGAGTTTACCGCCCCACAGGTGCCGGAGGGAGGGGCGGAGCTGATGCCGGAGGACACCGGCTCCTTTGCCGCCGGACTGACGGAGCTGCTTCGGGACGCGATTTGGCATCTTCGGCCGGATTTGAAGGAAGCCTCCAAGGTCAGCCTTGGGGTGATCGCGGCGGTGATGATGGTGTCGTTGCTCCAATCCTTTTCCGGAAGCGTGAAGACCGTCGCAAACCTGGCGGGAGCCACGGCCATTGCGGCGGGGCTGCTGCTGAGCGCCAACTCCCTGATTCGCCTTGGGTCGCAGACCGTGACGGAAATCAGCGAGTACGGAAAGCTGCTGCTTCCCGTTATGACGGCGGCTATGGCGGCGCAGGGCGGGGCGGCGTCCTCCACGGCGCTGTACGCCGGGACGGCGATGTTCGACTCGGTGCTGAGCAGCCTGATCTCCCGGCTGCTCGGTCCGATGG
>CAKTKF010000061.1 GCA_934569215.1 uncultured Oscillospiraceae bacterium | reverse complement strand
AGCAGCGGCAAACTGGTGGACATCCGCCACATTCTGCTGGTTCCCCAGGCGCCGGAGGACGGGACGGAGACCGTCACCGTGGCGCCGGACGGCACCGTGACGTGCTCCGAAGAACTGTGGGACGCCTGCCTGACCTCCGCCCAAACGCTGGTGGAGGATTACGAAAAGGCTCTGAAAAAAGACAGTATGCGCGGCAGCAACAAATCCACCGATGACGCAATCTTTGCGGATTTTGCCAACAAAAAATCCGCCGACGCCGGTTCCGCCCTGAACGGCGGCCTGTACCAGAAGCTCCGCAAGGGGCAGCTGACCCCCGTGCTGGACGCCTGGTGCTTTGACGATGCTCGTCAGAGCGGGGACGTGGACATCCTCCGCTCGGATCTGGGCTATCACGTGATCTTTTTCAAGGGCAGCACCGACATCTGGTACGACGCCGCCCGGAAAGACCTGACCGCCGCCCTTGGCGGGGAAAAGATTGCTCAGGCGCGGGAAAAATACCCCGCCGAAATCGACTACAGCGCCATCACCCTGGGTACGGCGGCGCAGACCGCCCCGGTCACCGCCTCCGATCTGCTTTATCCCGATGTGGGACACCAGCGCTACCCGGAAGCCCAGCTTTACCTCCAGCAGGACTACCCCACCACCATGTACGGCGGGTATAAGATCACCACCCACGGCTGCGGCATCACCACCATGGCCATGCTGGCGACCTACATGTCCGACACCGAGCTGACGCCGCCGGAGATGTGCCGCCGCTACGGCGGCTACTGCTTCCAGAACGGCACCGACGGCACCCTGTTCGTCGTCGCCCCGGCGCAGATGGGCTTTTACCTGAAGAAAAAGACCTTCGAGTGGCGGGAAGCCAGAGACGCCATGCGGGAGGGCTATGTGGTGGTCTGCGTCCAGACCAAGGGCTATTGGACCCGGGGCGGACACTATCTGCTGCTGGAAAAGATGTTCGACGACGATGTGATTCAGGTACGGGACTCCAACATTTACAATTACGGAAAGCTGGAAGGCCACAAGACCGACCGCTTCGACTTTTCCACGGTGGTACCCTCGGGGACGGCCTACTGGATATTTGAAAACAAGGTAGTAACGATCCCCGCCTGCACCCGCTGCGGCGGGACAGCGGAGGGCGCGCCGGAGGCGCTGCTCACGGAGGACTACCTCTGCGAAAAATGCGCCGCCGCCCTGGCTCGTCGGGGTACATATCTGGAATATAGTGGTGTTTGAATGATGAAAATGCTCCCAACCGAGGGAAATCGGTTGGGAGTTTTTTGTGCTGCATGTGCTGCAAGTAAGCATCATCGATTCAATTCCTGTAAGCGAGTTAAGATAGTTCTGACGACGGCTCCTGCTCTGTTTCCGGTTCCTGTACCGCCGAATTGTCTTGCTCTTTCGGTGTGCCAGCCGGGTCAACTGTTTCGGTGCCATTGATAATTGGCGTTTCCACAGACAGGCTTGATGGCTCCATCATCTTTAGCGTCAGGCCGAAACAGAAGCAAATTGCTCCTCCGACTATGGAAATGGCCTTTGCGGCAATCACACCGGCAGTTTTGCCTGCGACAAGGGAAGCTCCGATGATATAGTTATAAGCATCGCCGCCGACATACTCGTCAATGGAAGAATACCTGTTGTCAAAGGCATAATAACCACCGGCGGATTCTCCATCCAGAGATTTATAGGTTGTTAACGCACCCCCCGGAACTCGGATGATAAGACCGATAAGAACAAGAAGGATGCCAATGATTATTGGACACATATACGGCTTTTGGCTTTTCATAATACAGACTTCCTCCTTTTATAATCAGTAAATCAAATCCAGCTCAGACATGGCTGTTTTGACCGTTGTGCGGTATTCATTGATCGTATCCGATGCCTGAAGCAAGCTGCCTTTGACATTCAGACAAAAATCCAGATAGGCAGATGTAGCAACATAGATATTCTTCAAGGCTTCCATGCCTTTAGGCTCTGCGTTCATGACTTCTATTTCCTTGATGGCAGCTTTTGCGGATTCCAAAGCTGCCTGTGCAGATTCGACGCCTCCGTTCAGATAGTACGCATCCTGTACACAAAGGACACAAAATTGCGGCATATCGCTTACCACCGCAAACAAAACGCCCAAATCTTCGTCCTTAATATCATTCACTCCATTCATTTCTTCCTCTGTAGCGTTACGAAACAGGCTTAAAATCTCATCTTTCGTTTGATCTTTTGCCGCAACCTCTCCTGTCGCACAGACGATACCAAGCTTCAGTTCTTCCTTAGAAAGTGTGGTAGAAGGAAGCAGAGTACCCAGCGGGTCGGTTTTAATTTTTGCCGCGCTCTTGACATTCAGCGCCCACACCCCGTAAACGGCGTCTCCAATTTCGTCGATTTTTGTGTACGCTTCCACGAGAAAATCGTATGCTTCTTTTGCTTTCTGCGCGGCTTCTGCTTCTTTTTGATTTCCACATGCACATAAGGGCAGGCACAGGGCAAGTGCCAACAGTAATGAGAGTATCCTTTTCATTTGCATCCACCTCCAAAAGTAAAAATATGATATGCCAACAAGCGTTCCCTTGTTGTAATACTTGCACAAATTATTGCTGTATGTATTACGTTTACATATCATATTATATATTTATTGTATCATATAATAATCGCTTCTGTCAATATATAATTACAGTACAATGTGAGGTGGAAGCAATGAGCAACGAACCCCTGAGAATCAAGAAGCGCGGCGAAGATGGGAACCGCATTATCTCCGTGCGCATTCGGGAAGAAATCCTCTCTGAATTGGATAAAATTGCCAGTGAAAGCAACTATTCCCGCAACGAACTGATCAATCTGATATTAGACTATGGCATTAAACATATTGAAATAGAGTGAGGACGGGAAAAGCCGTCCTCCGTTTTTTACTGGATATAAAATAAAACGCTCCTGCCTTATTGGGTGTGAAATCCCCAATAAAGCAGGAGCATTTTTCAGAACGATAAAATTTGCTTGCGAAGTTCAAACGGAAACGCCAAAACGTCTAGGGAATCCCTCAATACTGCGCCGCCTCGGCGGACTTGAGCTGCAATTGAAGCCTATCCGCAATCAGCGCAATAAACTCACTATTCGTAGGCTTCCCCTTGGTATTGCTCACCGTATACCCAAAGAACCGTTGCAGGGTATCCAGATCCCCCCGATCCCAGGCTACCTCGATGGCGTGGCGGATCGCCCGCTCCACCCGGCTGGGGGTCGTGCCGAAGGTTTTCGCCACCTGGGGATAGAGTACCTTCGTGATGGCGTTGATCACGTCCATGTCGTTTACCGCGATGATGATGGCCTCCCGCAGGTACTGGTAGCCCTTGATGTGGGCGGGAACGCCGATCTCGTGGATGATGCCCGTGACCATGGACTCGATGCTGGTCTTGTCCGGGCGGCGCTTTTCCGCGGCCTTCTGACCGTCTCCGCCCCGGATCTCTTCCAGCCGCTCCACCAGCGCGGTCATATCGCAGGGCTTCAGCATCAGATACCGCACCCCCAGATTGGCCGCCGCCGCGGACACGTACTGCGTCACGAAGACGGAGGTCGCCAGGGTGATGGGGCGGCGCTCCATGCCGGACACGGCTTTCAGAACGCTGATGCCGTCCTTCTTGCTCAGCATCAGATCCAGCACCAGCACGTCGGGCTTCCGCTCCTCCACCATGCGAATGGCCTGTTCCCCGTCGTTGGCCGTTCCAACGACCTGGAAACCGTCGGCGTGCTGCAATGCGGCGGTCAGGGCGGTGCAGAAGTCGTCCGCGCTGTCCGCGATCAATACGGTTGTTACATGTTCCATATACAGTCCTCTCCTGTCATGTAAAAGATTAGATTTTGCTCCCCAATGCCACGAATCACGAAAACCCGTGTGCGACAAATAAAGAATACCATGAAGCACGCGGTTTTGCAAGGAAAAACAAAAATAATCGCTCGTCAAAAACAGCGCATTTTCGACAATTACTACATATTTTTAGAACTTTTCTACAATTTTCGACAAAATGGGACAGCTCCTGCGGGTAGTTGACGGAAGGAGTAGACTGGTGTAAAATGAGTAAAAATATTGTCAGGAGGGACAAATCATGAACGAAGTATGGAATCTGGACGTCATTTACCGCGGCTTTGACGACCCCGCCTTTGCCGCGGATATGGAAAAGCTGGAAAAGCTTGTAAAGGATTACGCGGCCTTCGCCGGGGAACTGGACAGGCAGACGCCCCTGGACGGCCTGAAAAAGGGCATTGCCCTGGAAGAAGCGCTGACGGTTTTGACCGCCAAGCTGGGAGAATACGCCTCCCTGCGCCAGTCGGTGAACACCCGGGACGCGGAGGCAGGCTCCCGTCTGGGACAGGTGATGCAGCGGATCAGCGGCGCCGCCGGCGTTCAGGCGGCATGGCGGGAGTGGGTGTCGAAAATCCCCGATTTAATGACGTTGGTGGCCGGCGACGAGACGCTGAAGGACTATACCTTCCTGTTTGAAAGCCTGCTGCGAAACAGCACCCATCTGCTTGGCAGTCTGGGAGAGCAGATCAGCGCTAAGCTGTCCATGTCCGGCTCCAGCGCCTGGAGCGACTTGCAGGGATACCTGACCAGCACCGTGCCGGTGAGCTACAACGGCGGAACCACCAATCTGTCCGCCATCCGCAATCTGGCCTACGACTCCGACCCCGCCGTGCGTAAGGCGGCCTACGAGGCGGAGCTGAGCTGCTACGACCGAATCAAGGATTCCGTGGCCTTTGCCCTGAACTCCATCAAGCTGGAGACCATCTCGGACTGCCAGCTCCGGGGCTACGGGTCGCCCCTTGACCGGACGCTGGAGCAGTCCGACATGAAGCGGGAGACGCTGGACGCCATGCTGGGGGCAATGGAGGAGTATATGCCCAAATTCCGGCAGTACCTCCGCGCCAAGGGAAAGGCGCTGGGGCATGAAAATGGCCTGCCCTGGTACGACCTGTTCGCGCCCATGGGCAAATCCGCGGCACAGTATACCGCGGAGGACGCCAAGAGGATTCTGGTGGAGCTGTTCTCCACCTTCGATCAGGAATTGGCAGACATGGTGGCGCACGCCTTTGACGAGGAATGGATCGACTTCTATCCCCGGGACGGAAAAACCGGCGGCGCGTTCTGCGCCGGGGTGGAATGCATCGGCCAGAGCCGCATCCTGACCAATTTTGACGGCACCTTCGGCAGCATCGTGACCCTCGCCCATGAGCTGGGACACGCCTTCCACAACCAGTGCATCCGCGCCCACCGGCCGCTGAACCGGGATTACTCCATGCCCGTGGCGGAGACCGCGTCCACCTTCAACGAGTGCGTGGTCATGGCGGCGGCCATCCGGCAGGCAAACTCCCGTGACGAGGAGCTGGCGCTCATCGAGTCCCAGCTTCAGGACGTCACCCAGATCATCTGCGACATTTACTCCCGGTACCTGTTTGAAAGCATGGTGCTGGAAAACCGGGAGCAGCAGTTCATGGACGCGGATACCCTGTGCGGCATGATGCTGAAAGCCCAGGAGCAGTCCTACGGCGACGGCCTTGACCCGGGCTTCCGCCATCCCTATATGTGGATCTGCAAGAGCCATTATTACGGTGCTACCTTCTATAACTTCCCCTACGCCTTCGGCGGCCTGTTTGCCCGGGGACTGTACGCCCAGTACCAGCGGGAGGGCGCGGCCTTCGTGCCGAAGTACAAGAAGCTGCTGCGCACCACCACCGTCGCCACGGCGGAGGACGTCGCCCAGGTGGCGGGCATCGACCTGACGGATAAGGATTTCTGGCGCAGCGCCTTGCAGACTGTCGCCCAGCAGATCGACTTGGTCTGCGGACTTCTTGAGGAGGGAAAACAGTAATGGACAACCGGACAAAAGCATTGTGTGATTTTCTGGATGCGTCCCACAGCGTGTATCACGCCCAGGCGTATCTGGCCGAGACGCTGAAAAATGCCGGTTATACCCGGCTGTACGAGCAGGATGAATGGCCCCTCATTCCCGGCGGGAAGTATTTTCTGACCCGGGGCGGTTCTGCCCTCGTGGCCTTCCGGGTGCCGAAGGAAAGCCCCAAGGGCTTTCTTATGAGCGCCAGCCATTCCGACCGCCCCACCTTCAAGGTCAAGGAGAACTTTGAGCTGGCCGCCGCCTACACCCGCATGGCGGTGGAGCGCTACGGCGGGATGCTGATCGCCCCCTGGCTGGATCGCCCCCTGTCCGTCGCGGGACGGGTGACGGTGGAGACGGAAACCGGCGTGGAAACGAAGCTGCTGGACATAGACAGAGACCTGCTGCTCATCCCCAACGTCGCCATCCACATGAACCGTCAGGCAAACGAGGGCTATAAATGGAATCCTGCGGTGGACACCCTGCCCCTCGTCGGCGGCGCGGGGGCGGCGGGCAAGCTCCCGGCGCTGCTGGAGCAGGAAGCGGGCGGAAAGATTCTGGGGCACGACCTGTATCTTTACATCCGGCAGAAGGCGTCGGTCTGGGGCGTTGACGGGGAGTACATTTCCGCCGCCGCCCTGGACGATCTGGAATGCGCCTGGGGCTGCACCCAGGGCTTCCTCAAGGGAAAAGACAGCGCGTCCGTCCCGGTTCTGTGCGTTTTCGACAGCGAGGAGGTCGGCTCCGTTTCCCCCCAGGGCGCGGGATCGTCCCTGCTGGAGGACACCCTGGGCAGAATCTGCGACAGCCTGAAACTGCACCGGGGGCGGATGCTGGCACAGTCCTTCCTGGTGTCGGCGGACAATGCCCATGCCGTTCACCCCAACCACCCGGAGTACGCCGACCC